>JAGRMV010000061.1 GCA_020441045.1 Deltaproteobacteria bacterium
GTACAAATATGGTAAAACCATCGGGCTTGGCAATGCCATGCCCTTGAAAAGCCAGTGATTCAATAGTTGTAATAAGTATGTCTCCAGGCTGATGCATCTTGCATAGCTATCTGGTTTCGATTTGTAAAGCAAGTGCTTGCAGACCTAAATCAAAACATAGTCATATGAATGTCGCCAATATTGGAAAATAGAAAATTGAGACAAGTTGTGCTTTAGGCATTTTTGGGATAGGGAAGTAGCATCTTGAGAGGAGACCATATGAATTTTACTGAAATTACAAGTGTCTTAGGACAGTATGAATCTTATTTAAATCATGAATCAAAAGGAATTGACAAGTCGCGTCTTCATTTGCCGGGTCCTGATTTTGTCGACCGGGTGATGTCGATGAGTGATCGCAATAACAATGTATTAAAAAACCTACAATGGATGTTCTCTTCTGGAAGATTAAAAGATAGTGGATACCTATCGATTCTTCCTGTTGATCAAGGTATTGAGCATACTGCGGGGGCATCATTTGCTCCTAATCCCGATTATTTTGATCCAGAAAATATTGTAAAATTGGCGATTGAAGGTGGTTGTAATGCAGTGGCATCGACCTATGGGGTATTAGGCTTGGTCGCCCGTAAATACGCACATAAAATCCCTTTTATTGTCAAAGTCAATCACAATGAATTGATGACCTATCCAAATAAGTTTGACCAAATCCAGTTTTGTACTGCTAAAGATGCTTATGATATGGGCGCAGCTGGAATTGGCGCGACGATTTATTTTGGTTCGCAAGAGTCTGATCGTCAATTGGTGGAAATTGCTGAGAGTTTTGCACAAGCGCATGAGCTAGGCATGTTTACCGTGCTTTGGTGTTATGTCAGAAATAATGCATTTAAGACCAGCGATAAAGACTACCACGTCGCTGCAGATTTGACATCGCAAGCCAACCACTTAGGCGTAACCATCCAAGCTGATATCATCAAGCAAAAATTACCAGAAAACAATGGTGGTTTTGTTGATATTGGTTTTGGCAAGACCCATCCAAAAATGTATAGTGAACTTATAACGGATCATCCGATTGATCTTACACGTTATCAAGTGGCTAACTGTTATATGGGGCGTGCTGGTTTGATCAATTCTGGTGGTGCTTCCGGTGATAACGATTTACAGGATGCCGTTGTAACTGCTGTGATTAACAAAAGAGCCGGTGGTGCTGGACTCATCTCAGGTCGAAAAGCGTTTCAAAAGCCTTTGAAAGAAGGTGTTGAAATTCTCAATGCCATCCAAGATGTATACTTGTGTAAAGACATTACCATTGCATAGTTGATATGGCGTATTTCCCCAAACATAGAGGGAGAAGACTCCGACAAACCGAAAGCTTTCGAAGGTTAGTACGTGAAACATCTTTAAGCGTGGACAATTTAATTGCCCCACTTTTTGTGAAAGAGGGGATTGATCGGCCACGTCCGATCATCAGTATGCCTGGTCAGTTTCAAGATTCGACCCAGTCAGTGGTTGAGGCTGCGAAAAAAATTTCTGACATGGGTATTCCTGCGATCATGTTGTTCGGTATTCCAGCCAAGAAGGATCGTACTGGAACTGAAAATTTTCGTGGTGACGGTTTTATAAGCGAAACCATTATGATGATCAAAAAAGCCTGTCCTGACTTGATCTTGATTTCAGATATGTGTTTTTGTGAATATACGGAACATGGCCATTGTGGGGTGCTCAACAAAGACAGTGCTTACCAAAGCTCACATTTAGATCCTCATTATGTATGTAATGACGGTACCCTTGAACTTTTGCAAAAAGCTTCTGTGATGCATGTGCAAGCAGGTGCGGATATGATTGCGCCATCTGGTATGATCGATGGCATGATCCAGGCGATTCGTAACGCTTTAGATGAAAGCGCGTTTGGTCATGTTCCTATTATGAGTTATGCTGTCAAATATGCTAGTGCATTTTATGGGCCATTTCGAGAAGCCGCTGAAGGAGCTCCGCAGTTTGGTGACCGTAAGCAGTATCAAATGGATATATGCAATGTTAAAGAAGGTTTGCTTGAAGCAAAGCAGGATATAGCTGAAGGAGCAGATATTCTGATGGTTAAACCAGCCATGGCTTATTTGGATGTGATTTCCAAGCTTGCGCAGACCGTGGATATTCCAATTGCGGCATATCAAGTCAGTGGTGAGTTTGCTATGCTGCACGCCGCCCATGAAAAAGGCTGGCTTGATCTATCTAAGGCTGCTGTTGAGTCTCTGGTCTCGATCAAAAGAGCAGGTGCGAATATGATTGTTACGTATTTTGCCCGAGACTTTGCCGCGGGCAAGCTGTAATTTATGCCAGTAGACCTTCGATGGTGTCTTTTGATTTTTGGATGAGGTCGGGAATGCCAACCCCGGAAAATGAGTTGCCCAGAAAGCAAATTTCTTCAAAATTACGAACCGATTCAAAAAATTGACTGACACGATTTTGATGTCCTACCTTGTATTGTGGCATGGCATGCGGCCATCGGATGATATTTTGATATATTGGATCACCTTTGTATCCTAAAATTTCTCTTAAATCAGTTTTGGCCAGATGGAAAAGAGTTTTATCACATTCTTGGCAGATGTCTTCCTGCATGGCGCCTCCCATAAAAACGCGCAGCAAAACTCGGTCATCAGATGCGCGATGCGGAAATTTTTGGCTGCAAAAAGTACTTGCGAGAATACTTTTTTGTTCTCTATGCGGTACGATCATTCCCATTGCATGAATACGCTGATCCAGTTGCTTTTTTTCAAAGCCAAAGTGCATGATGATCGCAGAAGCAAATTCGATGGAGGAAAGCAATTGTTTTGATCGGCTGGGTAAAAAATGACAAGTGTTGCCAATGGCTTTGGCAGGCAATGCAATGATGACATAGTCATAAATAGCACTCTGGTTATTGACATGGAGCTTCCATTGATCGTTGTATTTTTCGATGGAAGTAACAAAATGGTTTTTCAATACGCTTGTTGTGGAAAGTTGATTTTCAAAGGAATCAATGAGCGTTTGCATACCCGATTTAAAGCTTCTAAACTTATTGTATTGAGGACCTCGAGTGTTATTATCAAAAACCTCCTTTTGTAATCCGCGCAGCACACTACCGTATTTTCTTTCATATTCGATAAATTTAGGAAGGGTCGATTGCAAACTTAAGGTCTTCGGATCTGCTGTGTAAATACCACCAATCATGGCTTGGGTGATTTCTTCTAGATTACCTTTACCAAATCTTCTAGTGACAAAAGCAGCCAGTGATTCATCTTTGATTTCTTGCCTAGGAACAAACGGTTCAAGAAGTGTACGTACTTTTGTTGATAATGAGAGTGCAGGAGAAAACATAAAGGGCAAAAGCTTAGCAGGTCCCATGAGGTAAAAACCAGGTGGTATTTTGGCAAGCTTGCCTTTTTTTACGATATAACTGATGCGGTTTTCGGCAATGGTCTCAATGGTCTCAAGGGTAAGTCCGAGCTCCTCGATAATTTCCTGCATGATCGGTTTATGTAGAAAAGCATCAGGCCCCGTCTCATATACAAATCCATGCTCTGTTCGGGTTTGGATGTTGCCGCCAAGATGATCATTTTTTTCATAGAGATCGCACTTGATATGCGGCGCCTTCTTGTTCAGGTAGTATGCAGCCGAAAGGCCAGATATACCACCTCCGACGATGGCTATTTTATCGGGTCGTTTTTTCATGTACGTACTCAACGAGTCTGATGACATTTTCTACCGGAGTTTGTGGAACAATACCATGCCCTAAGTTAAAAATATAACCCGGCCTGTTGTTTACCTCGGATAAAATTCGGTCAACTTGTTTAGCGATGACAGAAAAATCTTCAAGCAAGAGCAAAGGGTCTAAATTGCCCTGGATAGGGTGATAGTTTAGACTTGGCCATGTTGATTGAATGCTGGTGTCGGCATCAAGACCGATTACAGTAGGCACTGCTTTTAGCATGGATTTTAGAAGATGCTTTGAGCGCGTCCCAAAATAGATGGTTGGTATGTCTAGAGGTAAGGCTTGAAAAATTTTTTGTACGTGTGGCAAAATATGTTTTTCATATGTGCTGGAATCTAAAATACCGACCCAACTATCAAACAGCTGAAGGCAATTGGCTCCTGCATCGATTTGTAATTGCAAATATTCAATGGTGGCAGTGGTGATTTTTTGCATCAGTAAATCAAAAATATCGGGCATCTTATGGAGCATGTGATGCACCTTTGCAAAATCTTTCGATTTACCACCTTCTATGCAGTAGGTTGCCACAGTAAAAGGCGCCCCTGCAAAGCCAATTAAAGCTTTGTGCTGTGGTAGCTCGGCTCGGGTAAGTGAGATAGACTCAGACAAATATTTGTAATCAGTACGAATATCGTTTTCTGGAAAAGCGTGGCTGGCATTGTATGGGTTGTGAATGATGGGGCCATGGTTTTTGGCAAATTCTAGCTTGAAACCAAGACTTTCTGTGATCAAAAGGATATCGGCAAAAATGATAGCTGCATCAGCTCTGATGGTTTCACATGCAAATACCGTTGTTTCACAGACAAGCTCAGGAGATTTGCAAAGTTCTAAAAAAGAAACTTTGGCGCGTAGATCTCTGTATTCTTGCATGTACCGTCCAGCTTGCCGCATCAGCCATACAGGAACATGTTGTGTGGGCTGTTTGTTACATGCGTCTAACAATAACATGAATTGTTACCTCTTTTCATTGCCATTAGACATATCACAGTTTGTTGAACTTGACGACGAGGGAGGTCGACTTTGATATCTTTGCGTGTCAAAAAAGCTTCGTTGATGCGCAATGGCATCAGCATGAAGATTTGATTTGGATTTTATTGGACAAATTAGTACAATAGTGGACATGCAATCGAAAAAAAAATACTCGTTTATAGATAGATTGTTGTTTAGTCTGATCCGAAGGCGGAAAAAATACATTGACCCGCATCAACAAACTCGTCTGGCATTTGAGATTGTGCTTTTGGTTTTGATATTTCCAGTTCTTTTTTATATTCTTACCATCAGCGATTTATGGAGTAAGGTGTTTTTTGGCAGCCGCGCAGAAGTGATGCAAGAATTATTTCTCTCACAACTCTTGCTCTTAAAGCAAGCGTGGCATGTGATTTTGGTCATCCTTGTTTTTATTGTTTTTTTAAGTATTCTGTTTACACACAAAATTTTTGGACCCATTTATCGGTTTAAGCAAATTTTGCAAGCCAAGTTGGATGGAGAGAATGAAGTTTATTTTTCTTTGCGAAGAGGGGACTACATGCAGGATTTCGCTGCATTGGTGCAGAAGGTGGCACTTTGTAAAATAGATGTGCCGCAAGATATCCAATTACGGTCCAATGGGGATGTGTTTGAGATGCAAGATGAGGGAGAAATGGTTGAAAAGAGTGAACAGGTTTTGGAAGAGTAACGGGCATGCTTTTTTTTAAGTATCGCCAAAAACACAATTTTCATGATGCGTTCTCACTTGTTGAGGTGCTGATTTCTCTTGTTATTATTGGAATACTTGCAGCTGTTTATGTAGGTGTATTTACTGGTCTTAGTGGCGATGATAAGGTTGATCGCATTGCGCAGCTTATTTTCAACGATTTGGTCAATATTCGGACAAAGTCACTGTCGTATAGCAAAGACTACAGAATCAATTTTGTTAGCGATGATTCTTGGACGGTTGAATATTATGATGACGATACTACAAGTTGGGTCCAGGAGGGTGAGACCAGGCTTATGGATACCGAAACCTATCTCACCTCATCTTCATATGCAAATGCGGGATCCAATTTGCAAAGTACGCCAAGGGGGCTTTTTGAATTTCAGTCAGGTGCGTCGGGGAATCCTTATGTGACGGTGACAAGAGATGGCTCCAACAAAGTAAAATCGCTTTATGTTGCTGTTGGTGGATCTATCACCATTCGGAGTGAGTAGTTGATCAAATTGTATTATCGAGATGTTTTTTTGATAAGCCAGCGATACGTTTTGAGAATGTTGTGAATTGAGTAGAAAATAGATTTTCATGTAGCCTTTGGGTTGCCAAGTTCTTTTTCGTTTGTAGATCTTTTGGCATAACTGTAAACTTAAGATCCAGGTAAGTGAGATACTGCACAAACGACAGATAAAACGAAAGCGAGTAATGGTATAATGGACAAAGATGAGGTCACAGTAGAGACAAGAGGTCGTGGAGTGCTTAGCCTCTTTTATAAAAAAATCAATATTCCCTCGCGTAGAGGTATCAGTCTTGTTGAACTTCTTGTTGTGCTCGTGGTGTCGTCAGTCCTGGTGACAGGTATTTTTAACCTGTTGGGACGTCAAAGGAGGTTGTCGAAGGTGCAAAGGTTACGTGCTGATATTGAATCTGTTGCGCAGATTACTTTCTTTATCATTGGTCGAGATATTCGTCGGGCTGGATCTAATCCAGCAGGTGCTTTAGGTTATGACGTAGGTGCTGGTATTCCGCTAGCACAGGCTGAACCTCAAAAGTTAGAAATCTTAGCTGATTTAGATGGTGATGGTGCTGTTACATCTGGTACGGATGAAGACATCACGTATGAATTTGTCGATGATCCAGATAGCCCTGATGGTGTGAAAGATCAAATACGAAGACAGTCGGGTAATCAGTTGGTGATTGAGAATGTAAAGAATTTTGATTTGTGTTACCAGTTGAACTCTTCGGCATGGGATTGCAACCCTTCGGACACGGCGTTGATTCGAAAAGTGCGCGTACGTTTGGAAGTAGGGACGGGTTTAAATGACCCCGAAACCAATGAAGAAAAAACCAAAGAAATAGAAATGAATATTTTGTTGAGGAACTTTCGATGAACCGAAAACAATACCTGCACATGCGGAAAGTGCAAAAAAGCAAACGCGGATTTGCAATTGCACTTGTACTCATTGGACTTTTATCCCTCTCTTTTGTGATAGTAACTTCGATGGTGTCTACCTCGACATCTGTGAAAAGTAGTGGCGATTATATCAATACGATCGGGTTATTTAACATTGCAGAAGTTGGGTTGGCCAAGGCTAGACCAATTGTCGAGGCTGCCGTGGATTTTGATACGTTATTGACGACGTACAATGGAACCCCCATTGTAGCTACAACCTCATTTAATGATGGAACATATACGGTTGAAGTCAGAGATAATGATGATGGTGATGGGGATTTGACCAATGATAGTGACAATATTATTATTCTCACATCCAGTGCAGAAGGTAATGGTGGTGGTTCGATGGGCATCGAGGTGTACTTACAGAAAATTGGTGATCCTATCGTATTTCCTGATGATCCTGTAGATGGTCCAACTGCGGCCATGCTTTGTGGGTCAGATGAAACAGATGTGCGTGTTTGGGGATCCGCTCAGATTTCAGGTATTGATGTTGAAATTCCAGATTTAGCGACCTGCTCTGGTTCAGGATGTTCAGGCACGCCTGTAAGCCCTACGACAGGAGGTGCTGCACTAGCCTCGGAGAGTACCATTGATGCAACATTAGCTGATCCGAGTATGTTGGAGGGCTATGATGGTGGTTCAACAACATCAGGACTTGCAGCGACCAATCAAAGTCTAGGCTCTGGCGCCAATTGTTCAGATTGGGAAACGTTGAACAATCAAATTGCATCCTTAAGTTGTAGTGCGACTGGGGTCGAGTGTTTTACAGGTAACACCTCAACAATTAGCAACAGTGATGGCAATGATTGTAGCAATCCTAAAGTATATATTATCAATACAACCAAGCCTTTGGTGACCATTCAGTCGAATACGAGAATCTGTGGTATTGTTTTGGTTGCCAGTGATACATCCCTTGAGTTATCAGGCAATTGTACGATTGTTGGTTCTGTTTTTGTGATGGGCTCAAAGACTGAATTGACACTGAGTACAACGGGGACGTCTAATATTTTTGGTCAAGTTATTGTTAGTAATGTTGGAACTGACGCAGATAACGAGTTGGATGTAGATGGATCAGCGGCCATTAATTTTAGTACTGAGGGCATGCAGATGGCCTCTATGGCTCTTTCTAATGCAGGAGCCGGTGGTGATGCAGCCATCATTACTGTTGCTTGGAGAGAAATTTACTAAGCATTTTGACTTGAATGAATCGTACGGCCTTAAAGAAAGCATAACCTAATTATATGATTATGTGTGTCATTGATGCGCATATCATTAAATGTGAACATAAGTTGTTAGATTTTTTATTTTCTTTGTTTGAATATGGGAATGCGTCAATGTTTTTTGACAGTTTTTTAGTTTGTATTGAATAAGTTTGGACTTATCTGGCAAAACCATTTAAAATTGTAAGTCAGGTATTCCACAAACATGGTACGTTTCATGATACGGCAGAGCAATAAGGGGTTTACATATATTGAGCTATTTCTCTATTTGCTGATTGCGTTGATTTTTTCTGCGTCATTTTATTCTAGTTATCAAATTAAAAAAACCAAAGTAAGTGAGCAGAATTGCCAGGAGTCACGTTGGAGGTGGATCGGGTTTACATCTAAATTTGAGAGATTGATCCGAAAATGGGTGCTGGAGGCGCCCTTGTGTTTTAATGAAGCTTTTTTGCCCTTTGAGTTTGATGAAGAAAATAGTAAATATGTGCTTTTTACGATCAATACCGTAGAGCCGCTGTTAAAAGATATGACGGCGAGTAATTTGATTCGTATACCGATTGAAAATGAATTTTCTAATAATAGTATGCTCCTTATTTGTAATGGTGCGCGTGAAGAGTGGACCAAAGTTTTGGATATCAATAAAAAAACGGATGGCAATGTTACCATCATTCGCCTTGAAAATGATATTGAGGAATCAAGAATGTTTCAAAATGATGCCTATGTCATTGACTATGTCGACACGACTTTTCAGTTGGTAAAAAACACACGTTCAAATGGTATCAATGTTGTTGAAGAAGTTACATACAAAACACCAAAGAATGTGTTGAGTGATTTGGATGATTTTTCTTTGGATGTAAGTTGGGATGAGCAAAATCAAGAAATTTTGTATAATATAAAATTTGTCCGAGATGCATGTGAATATGATTACAATAACAGTGTTAAAGTAGATATCAATAACCTGGGCTATGGGAATTGGTACCTTCAAGAAAAACGATTGATTTTTAGACCATTTATTACGGAAACCATAGTCAAAGGGAATTCTTAGCGATGAAAGATAAACCCCTTATTCTAAAAGTGATGCTTGCAATGAGTGTTGGGGTTTTTGCGTTGATGATGTACGCGCAATCAGGGTTAAAAGAAGTTCCTAAAGTAAACAATCCTTGGGATATTGCGGCATCGTATGTTTCAGATATTGAAAATAGGAATGTGATTTTAAGCGAAAATGAAATCAAAGAAAGAAAACAACTGCCATATCTCATCACCCTTGAGCGATTTAAAAATGGTAACGATGGGCAGGTGTATGCACAGTATCGCTTGATTGTAGATCCGATCAAACCAATTCCTTTTTCTCACGAGTGGCTCAAAGGCGGTTTGGAGTGGGGAATTGTCGATTTTTCCCCGAATGAGGAGTTTGGCGCTGTGCGGCTGGTAGCAATTAGAAATAGGACGATCCCAGAATAAAAGGAGGTGTAATATGATAATAAGATGGCGAAGAAAAACAAATATTGTGTACCCAGGTGAACAGATTTCTTATGCGCTGGAGTACGTGTATATTGCAATTGGTTTTGTTTCTATGTTTTTGATGTTCTTTTTTATTCCACCATTTTCTGATTTTATGAATGGTGGGGTTGATGTTAGGTTTCTTTTTTTTGAGCTCAAGAAACTTATCATTTTCAAGTGGTCTTTTTTTATTTTGGTTTTGATCATTCTTTTTTGTGTAGGTATTTTGATGAGTAATCGCATTTGGGGGCCTATCTACGGTTTTATACGCGTTATTGAGGGGCGTATGAAGGGTGAGACTGTTAAATGTCGGTTTAGAAAGTATGATCATTTGGCATTGCTCGGAGCCAAATTAAATGAAATGTTTGAACAAGAAGATGAGAAATCAGCTAAGGTAAAAGCACTGCTTGTTGATCTTGATAAAATCGGACAAGCTTATGGACAGGATATTGTCACGAAAGTACAAGAGCTTAAAGAAGTTTTAGGAAATATCCACGATGAAGAATAATTTACGCCGCCGTGGTTTTACATTGTTAGAAATCATGGTTGCCATGTTGGTTTTTGGTATTGGGGTATTGGGTTTTTCAGCCATGCTTGTGACAATGAATAAAGGACAAAGATTTTCGCAAAGAAAGAATGAAGCCATTACGCTTGCCCAGTCCCAAATAGAAATTTTGGCCGGTGAGTCATGGGATGACATCGGTACAGACGTTGCGTTGCCATCCTCTTATGGTTTAGACAACGCTTTGATCTTGAACTCAAATCTTTTGAACCTAAGAGGCAATGAATCTGGTGGTGGTGAGCCTGGTCCATTCCTTTATCAAAGATATGTTGTCATTTGTACAGAAGATGAAGATGCCGGTAGCCCTGGAGAAGTATCTGCGGGATCTCCCGAAGAATATTGTGGAACGCTGTCTGATGCCAATCGCCCGCAAGAACTTGCCTGTGATAATTTAACACTGACCTCTCGCGAAAAAATGATCCGTATATTAATAAGTTATAGAAATAGTCAGGGGACATGTAAGTATCATAGTATGGACTCGCTGCATTTTGATTGGGATGGATAGGCAATAGAATG
>JAGRMV010000062.1 GCA_020441045.1 Deltaproteobacteria bacterium
TGGGTCGAACCCTTTACACCACGGAAAATATTGCCCCCACCAATGACAACCGCCAGCTCTACACCGTCTTCATAGAGCTCTTTGAGCTCATCAGTGATGTTCTCCAAAACCTTAGGGTCAATGCCATAACCATTGTCATGACAGAAAGCTTCGCCGCTTAGTTTGAGAAGAACGCGCTTGTATTTGGGGGATGTCATATGCGATTTAGCCTACGCTACATCTTCTCCCATTTCAAATCTGACGAATCTTTTAAAAGTGATGTTTTCACCAATGGTCGCAATGGCTTGTGTGATTAAATCCTGCACTTTTTGGTCAGGGTTTTTCACAAAAGGTTGTTCAAGTAGACAAATTTCGGACAAATATTTATCCATTTTGCCTTCAACAATCTTTTCGATAACATTCTCAGGCTTTTTGAGCTCACGTACTTGCTCGGTAAATACTTCATGCTCTTTTTCTTTGACCGCTGCAGGGACGTCCTCACGTTTGACATACAGTGGGTTGGCCGCTGCAATGTGCAGTGAAAGATCATGGACGAGCTCTTTGAACTGGTCATTGCGCGCAACAAAATCAGTTTCACAGTTGACTTCAACCATGACGCCAATTTTCCCACCGCCGTGGATGTAAGAATAAATCAAGCCTTCGGAAGTCGAGCGAGAGGCTTTTTTGGCTGCTGAAGCCAGGCCTTTTTTGCGCAAAAATTCAACCGCTTGATCCAGGTTGCCAGCAGTTTCGTTCAAGGCATTTTTACAATCCATCATGCCTGCACCGGTCATGGTGCGAAGGTTTTTGATCATTTCAGTAGTAACATTTGACATAGTCTTATCCTTTTTGCTTTGGAGGGTTAGGCAGTGACAGTTTCTTCTTTGGCTGTTTCTGCGTCAGTCTTTTGAGCTGCTTCAGTTGCTGCTGTTTCTTTTTTCGCGGCTGCTTTTTTGGTTTTGGTTACAGTCTTTTTTTCGACAATAGGTCCGTCTTTTTTCTCTGGCGCGGCAGCTTTTTTGTTGTTTTCTTTTTTCTCTGGCGTGGCAGCTTTTTGTGCAGCCTTTTCAGCGGCTATTTTTTCGTCTTCGAGCTTTTTCGCGGCTGCCTTTTTTTGTAGGACAGACTCATAGCTCTTTGCACCTTCAAGCGCGGTATCGGCAATCTGGGTAAAAAACAAGCGAATCGACTTTAAAGCGTCATCGTTGGCAGGGATAACAAAATCAATACCATCAGGGTTGCAATTGGTATCAACAAGCGCAACGATCGGAATATTGAGTTTTCTTGCCTCTGCACACGCCAAGTGCTCTTTGTTTGGGTCAACGACGATCAATAGTTTGGGTAAGTCTTTCATGTTACGAATACCTGAAAGGCTACGTGCAAGTTTGATTTTTTCTTTTTCCATTTGAGAAACTTCTTTTTTTGGAATGTCCTTGATGGTTTCCGAAGTCAAAAAAGTTTCAAGATGTTTCAATCGATTGATACGTTTCTCGATGGTCGGGAAATTGGTCAACATACCACCCAACCAGCGACGGTTGACAAAATATTGCTCAGAGCGCAGGGCTTCTTCTTCGATGATTTCTTGCGCTTGTGGTTTGGTGCCGACAAACATCAGCTTCCCGCCGGTAGCGACAACTTTTTCAATGGCATGACGAGCCTGGTTCCATTGTTTTAAGGTTTTTTCTAGATTGATAATATAAATGCCATTGCGCGCACCAAAAATATAAGGTTTCATTTTTGGGTTCCAACGGTGGGTCTGATGTCCAAAATGCGCACCCGCATCCAATAAACTCTTCAATGTAATAGCCATGATGTTTCCTCTCTTGTTTTAGGTTTTTCGGCTGACTTCTAACCTCACAATCGAGGCCCCTTTATCCCTCCTGTGAGGGACACCTAGGGATGGCAAAACTGCCAATTTTCAAAGGTTGGAATGACCTGTGAAAACGAAGCCATGATTCATTCATAAGCTGGCGCTGTTATAAGCCTTTTCTCGCAAAAATGCAACCCAAGTTTTTTGGCTCCCAAGTCAGGTGGAGAAGGTTTTTTTAGATCAAAAAATTACGTTTGATGATGGTTAGGATGATCATCTGGTACAGTCATCGATTCAATCTGTTAGACATGCTGTATTTATCATCCAACCAACATGTGTATTATATTTCTGGGCTACTGATTGGTGGTGATCACTGCTTCATGCGGCATTAGATTGATGCTGCCTGCAATTTGTTTGTTTGATAGTGGCATGGTGATGTGACCAGGTGCAATGAGTATGTTTTTTTCAAAGGGAGTTTTATTGATCAGCAGTTGTATATCTTGCTTTGCTTGTGTCAAGCTGACAAAATTCAGTCCATCAAGCAACAGTTCTGGTGCTGTTTCATGGATAAAAGATACCCAATCGTTGAAATCATATTTGTCTTGTACGGGATGATTTTGGTCTTTGCCCGTCCAGGGGCTGTATGGGTTGATGTATTGATTGTTCTCGTAAATCCCGGAATCCCATGGATACTTGCCTTGATTCAAAAAATACATCATGAAGGTTTGATCGGTTAGCCCCACAAATAGATTGCGTTTGATGAAATGATAACTTTGTGTGCTTTTTTGCGAGCGAGTCACTTGTAGAATTTTATCTTCCCCGTAAAGAATATTACCTTCAACAGTATGATGGTTGTTGTTTCGATTCAGTAGCAGGCAAATCTCTGGACAACCTTTAAGCACATTGTCGATAACCTTTGTGGTTTTGGAGCGATTGTCCAAATAAATACTGACCTGCATGAGTTTGGCTGAAGGTTGATTCATTTTGTATCCGACCATATTGTCAGCAGGATTGTTTTCGATGATGTTTTTTTCAATCACGTTCAACTGCGTGGGGAATGCAGCATTGATGGCTTCAAATGAATAAATGCCTCCTCCATCGGAAAGCCTACGCAGTGGATCAACAATTTGGTTGTGCTCAATGACGTGATTTTGTCCATCAAAGCGAATGCCGACATATCCCACTTGACTGATTTGGTTGTAGGCGATGTAATTGTTCTGCGTAGAGTAAAACGTAATACCGGTTAAAAATTGATTGTTGGCCGCACCTAACTCTCCATCAAGTCCAGTGACGCGTCCCCACGCAGCATCTCCAATGTTGTATATTTGATTGTAGGTAATGGTAGAAAAGTTTGAGCGTTGTGCAAATACGCCCACGCCAGAAACATCATGAATGTTGTTATGTGTAACCACCAATCCATCGGTATCATCGCCGTAAACATAGATGCCAGCATTGTAATTGTAGCTTAGATCACAGTAACTGACCTGCAGATCTTCACCTTCTGAAAAGATCGCATCTTTGTAATAGTAGTGCAGCGCAAGATCACGAATACGATAATGGTCCCCAAGGACAGTCAAACCGTATACATGCTGTGGAATACGAATGTCTTGATTTAAACCATTGGGTCCGGGAAAAAACTGCAAGGTTTGTTTGGCCGTATCATAGGTCCAATCATAGGGTTTGCTGACAAAATTTGGATGGTTGTATAGGTAGGCTCCGTTGTTGACTTTACCTTTATTGGGCAAGTTATTTTGAATCGTCCAGGTCACCGTTCCCACATTTTGGCCATTGATCACACTGTTGAAAATTTGATCAACCTCTCTGGTTTCGGCGCTCCAGTGCGTCCCCCGAAAGGTGATTTGCATGCCATCAAACATGTTGATGGCATGCAATTGCGCTGCACTTAAGGATGTGCTGTTACCATCGACAATTTGTAACAATGGGCTCTTGGCGGGATAATACATTTTCTGATCAATAAACAATGCGCCTACTCCGGGCATATCCACATTAAGAGCATACGTGCCATTGGTGTTGCTTAGCCAAGATGCACCGCTCATGTTTTTTGATCCGACAATCTGTGGCGCGGCGCCTTGTCCATACGCACCCAGTTGCACGGGCAAACTTTGACTGGCCCCTGGAATCTCTGGCAACGTCAATGAGCCCAACCATTGTCCACCCCGTTCAAATAAAATATTGATCGGCGCATTGGCGGTATTGAGTATTTGTTGTACTTTGGTCAGTGTTTTGATGGGCTTGCCTTGACCTGTGCCTGGATTGGCATCATTGCCTTTGGGCGAAACATAGTAGGTTGTCCCAGTATATTGCGCGCCAGAAAAAAGTTCCCCAGTGATCGAAAACTCCAATTTTGCAACGGTCATGTTTTGACCATTGACAATTTCAAACCGGTACAGCTTTGTTTGGGTTAGGTGAGCTATGGTAAGAGTGTTTGTGCCTGGGGCATTGCCAATGATCGGTGTGTCCTTATCAAACCAGGTCCAGAGTCCACTGCCCTTTTCCTGTCCTCGGATACTGTATGGGTTCGAGTCGCATTCGAGCCATTGCAAGACGACGGCATGGTCGCTGCTACTTCTGACATGAAAAGCTTCAATCTCGCTCTCACCTACACAGGTAGAGGGTGTCGCGTTTTTGTATTGAGTAAAGCCATTGGACGGGTCGTCCATGTCCGCACAATTTTGGAACAGCAGTAGGCCGGTGACAACACAAAACCCAAAAAATGTAGCTATTGTACGATGATAGGAATGGAAGTAGGATGCCATGGCCGCAGATTATTGCAAAAAATATTCCAAATAAATAATGTTTAATTATAATATGTTAATGAAAATAAACTCATTAATATGTAACTTTTATTACGTATTTTAGGTTACGGTTGCGTTGATGATGATTAAAAAAGAATTTTGACATAATGCGCTTATAGATGATAGCGCAATATTGATATAACAATAACAAGGGATGTCATGCACAAATGTTTCTTCACCAACCCATCTAGTAATATGCACACACCAAAAGGAAAAGATAAAATTCGTCAACGTTTTGCATGCAGTATTATTCTGTTTCTCATGTCAACAGCAATATTTCTTGGACCGAACAATCTGTTGGCCTTTGAACCGGAAGATTTGCGTCATACATTCGAGCAAAGCCTGGTTCAATTAAAAAAACATGCACAAGCAAGAGGCGTCCTATATGCTGACCCCAATGAACAACAAAAACAACAGCTGATACAGCAACTTACATACCTGGCCCAGCAGCATGAATTGGCTGGCCTGAATTCGATTGCGACTTGTTTCACAGGACACGTTCAAGTGCAGCTCAATTGGGTCGAAGGTGGCGGCGTGACTTACAATTGCGTAACATGGGATGGTGGCAACTATTTGGAATTTAGTCATTTTGTATGGCCAAGACTTTTGGGTTCTGATGACGACAAGTCGCAATGTTATTATAGTGCGAGCATTGAGTTTACCCTATCGCCTTTGACCATCTTGACTTCGTCGGTGGATTTTTCCGAAATCAAACAAGGTATCGGCGCGTCCTCAAATTGTTCTTATGATACCCAGCGCGTTCATCTTACCGCCGGGGTGGGAGGACAAATTTTTCATTTTGATGGTTCCCAGTGCCGCCCTGCACATACCATTTGGGGGGCGGGCATCACCTTTGGTCTTGGCGCCCTATATGATGCATGTCTGATTGAAGGGTGGTTTTCTTCGCTTGATATAGAGACCGACATCAAAGTTACGCAAGTAAAGTAAAGCCATTATTCTCAGCGCATCTTAATATAGCGGACTTCGGGGACATCGGCTTCATAGTCATCAAGACCAATGTCGCAAGAAGATACTTTCAAGCCATATCGATGTAGAATTTTCGATATGGGCATGGCTGTCGCCGCCTTTAGCTCTATCTCTAGCTGTTGAGGTATGGATAAATGCTCAAAACTTTCATCATAGCACCTGGCAAAAGCAAGATCGACAGTCGGATCACAGTGGAGTAGTTCCATAAAATTTTTTTCGAGCATACGGCGATTTACACCTGAGATGCCTTTGCCCAGAGCTTTTGCTACAGGTAAGTTGTGCGTTTTGAGTGCGGCAAAAAGGTAATCGAACAAGCGGCGTTGGATCCCCATTTCGAATAAACCTTCGGCTGTATGTTGCTCGTGCAGAACCAGGAATTGGTCTTGCGCATCGTAAGAGTATTCGAGATGTGCGATGTGAAGAGATTGGATGAAAGTTTGATTTCTACGAATGTACACGGTTAGTTCGTGTTCTTCGAAGATTTCTAGTTTTTCAGGATCTTCGATGCTGTGAATACCGACAATATTGATGTTTCTTTGTATTTGCAGACTCCACCAGTGATTGGCAGATTTTTTAAAGTCGAGATGAATATGCGCGAGGATGTGTCGAGTGTTGGTTCGTAGGGCTGTATCTTGACTGTCTGTGGCAAGATCGAATGTTCGTAAAACATCATTCCATGCATTGTGTAGCGCCACAGCATGAATAAAAATCAAATGAGTCGACGTGTTTGTGATCTGCGCAGTTTGAAATTGTTCCCATAATCGGTCAATGATGGTTCTAAGATGAGGTTTATAGACAGGGGATTGTAGAATAGAATAAATTTCATCTTCGGAAGTTATGGTGTGGGTTGACAGAAAACTACTTAATTCAGCGATGGATTGATCGGGATGGGCAGGACTCCAAGTCAAAGTGTGGTTAGTAAACGCTGATGAGACAATGGGTAGGTCGGTTAAGGTTTGTTGTACCAGTGCATGTTGGAAGTTTATGACTGAGCTATGGGGCGGTAGAGCAACGCTGTGCTGATCATGGTGAAAAGTACAAAAATGAGTTGTGTTGTCATCTTTTGCGCCAATGGATAAATTGCCCTGCTGCAGAAAGAGTTCAAAAGCATGCTGTTGCATCAGTTGATCCATAGATCGAATGATAGATGGATCAACTTCGCTGGAATATTCAATATGGGATTGGTATGTCGATTTGCAGGTCAATGTGTATGTATCTGAATGATTGGGCCAGTCTCTCTGGTTGTGTGTAGCAAAAACAAAGTGGTATTTTGAAAACGAATCGTGGCAGAGAAGGTCCAGATGAGAAGTCTGCGTAGCATCGCACTGCATATTCCTCATGTGGTATTTGTTGTCAGGGGAGTGGTTGGGGAAAGAAGACGCTATAGCAACCGTCGTCAAAAAGAATGTACCCATGATGAATGTAATATTGATTTGATGCATTCCCCCTCCTAGTACTGAATGATTATCAAATTAAGATGAATTGATACGTTTCGTATCATGTTTGAAGACTGGATGTAAAGGCTCGAAAACTAGGCAGACAAATCGTGCTCGAATAGATATCAAACTTAAAAAAAGCATATTTGGCGTTGGGTTTGTGTTGCAAAAACAGATAGCTTGCCAAGGTGGTGATGAAAATCCTGTGTAATATGATTGCTGTCTTCTTTTGAAAATCGTGTATCATTTTGATCATGAGTGATTTTTTCGCAGAAGCAACTTCGGGGTTTTTAAAGCCGATTGCCGAATATTTGAATGATGACAGTATTAGCGAGGTCATGGTCAATGGCTATCATCGCGTGTACGTCGAGAAAAAAGGTAAATTATATAAAACCAATGCGCAGTTTGGCTCTGAAGATGAATTGCTTGCCGCCGTTCGTCGAATTGCGCAAGCTGTGGGCCGATCCATTGATGAGAATGAGCCGATTTTAGATGGTCGCCTGGCCGATGGCTCCAGGGTCAATGCGGTGATTCCACCGGCTGCCAAAAAAGGGATTTATCTGACCATTCGCAAATTTGCCCAGGATAAACTGACGATGAAGCAACTGGTCGAAGGCGGATCGATGTCGGTAGAGATGGCCAAGTTTATCAACCTTTGTATGGTCATGGCCAAAAACACCATTGTCTCTGGGGGTACGTCCTCGGGTAAAACCACGCTGCTCAATGTGGTATCGAGCCTTATTCCTTCGGACCAGCGCATTATTGTGATCGAAGACGCCAGCGAATTGCAATTATCGCAAGATCATGTGTTGCCTATGGAAACACAAGCCAAAGATAGGCTTGGTGAAGGTGAGGTAACAATGCGCGATCTGATCAAGTCCTCTTTGCGGATGCGTCCAGACCGAATTGTGATTGGAGAAGTCCGCGGGGCTGAGGCACTGGATTTATTGCAAGCCATGAACACAGGGCACTCTGGATCGCTTGCGACTTTGCATGCCAATCATCCCAAGGGGGCGTTAGAGCGCTTAGAAACGTTAGCATTGATGAGTGATGTCGATTTGCCTTTGCGCGCACTTCGCTCACAGATTAGTTCTGCCATTGATATTATTATCCAAGCCCAACGTTTACGTGATGGGTCACGTAAAATTACGCATATTTCAGAAATTTTGGGTGTTGATAATGATGGGCATTATGAGGTTCGGGATTTGTTTTTGTTTCAAGTCAGCAGTATCGATGAGAAGGGGCGTATGGTGGGTGAACACGTTGCCTGCAAAAACCTCCCCAGTTTTTATGACGAAGCCAAAGCCCAAGGTTTGAAAATCGATAAAAAGTTATTTGGCCTGTAGTGTTTGATGAGCAAACGTCTGGTTAAGTCAATGATCTTACAAGGGCCATCACGCTGTGATATCGTAAAATATCATTTCTAATACACTGTGAGGTGTCGCTATAGGCGAAAAATTTTGCAATGATCTGTGGGGGATAAGATTTAACATCTCATCTATGTTTTTATACCAACGCAGTTTTTACAGAGGTGTGGTTGTTGAATATCTTAAATAGTTAATATTTTTTGAAACACAGTGGTCATAATTGAGTGTTGACAATGGAATGCAAAGTGTCGTAATACTCACCACTACGGGGGTATAATGTATTCAAAATTATCGGCTTTATTTATAGGTACAGTATTTTTCATTCAATCCGCTTTTGCTTATGGGGTTCCAACACAAGCAAAGTTTGGCACGAATGTCATTGTTGAGAAGAGTATTTCATATGAACGTTATTTGGTGCTTCATCCAGGGGACAGTATTGCGATTGCTTTTAAGGAAGAAGCCCCAAAAAGAAAAAGTGAAAAAAGACCATATTATATATTTACCAATTCAACAGTGGATGACGTTTTTGTCAGTGCACCAAACCGAAATCAAGGTTTTAGGTATAGGGCTGTTGAAGACAGTGCTGTACGCGCAGGCTATATGCATATTCGAAACGAAAAAAAACCAGTTTTGTACCGTGTTACAAAATTTGTTCATTTCTCTTCCAGTGGCGAAGAAACTGATTCAGTTGCGACACTACCTTTTACGTTTACGGAATATCAAAAATCTCTACAAACATTCAAAAATGAAAATTTTGATTTTCGAGGTATGAATGTTTGGGAAATCTATGAAAAGTTAAAAGAATTGATTCCTGATTCAGTTTTATTACAAAGCACGGGGTTAGGTCTAAGTATACCGACTTCTTCACCGGTCTACACAGAATCAATCCCCGCTTTTGTAGAAAACACAATACAGCAAGCTGGAAGACAATTGGCACGTATTAAAATTCCTCCATCTGTTTCAGTGAGTGTTTTGGAAGGTGTGACACTTGTACTTGCTGCAATGGTTTTTTATGGAACTGTGATTTATGAGATAGGTGATGCTTTTCACATGCCCAATCATTGTGATCCGTGTGATTTTAACTTTGGCACAATGGTTTTTTCAGCAGGTGCCATTGCATATGCATACCACCAAACGTTGATGGAAGCCTTTAAAAGAATGCCATGGGAAAGTCTTGGTTCATCTGCTGATAGAATGTACAGCGATATAAATAAAATTATGCCTGATTTTCCTCAGTTTGAAGAACCAGAATCTCCAAAAGATTGGGCGAAGCTGCTTGAAAAAATCCTTCGTATTTTACGAAATCCAACATACCAAAAAATCGGTTTGGGTTTAAGCGCACCATTTGCCATAGATGAGCTACTTGGACATGCACAAAGAATTGAGGCTTGGTTACAACGTTACCGAGAGCTTGATCAATCTCTTAGCTTATCAGCTGATCAGGTGAGATTTCTCCATCATTTGGATTTGATTTCAAATTTGGGCAACATTCTTTTAGCGAACAATAGGTACATCATTCAAGCCTCTTTTGAGAAACTTTTTTCATTGTCTAGAAATGAAACATCACGGGAGATGTTTGACCCTCTTGTTTCATCAGAAAGTTTCAAAAGCATGTTTATACGCCAAGCACAGCAAGAAAGTCATAAAAAACGTTTAACCGATTTTTTGAACAGGTTAATTCTAGCAGATGCAATATATAATTCAGAAAATCAAAATCGAAATGAAAATTTAAATTTAATTGATATGTTATTTCAAATTCAAAATGGTAGGTTTTCAAGACAGTTAACAAATTCTGAAATACAGAGTGCAATTTTACATTTGAAAAACTTATTTATGAGTGCTGTAAACAAAAAAATGCTGCAAGATTTTTTTGAAAGCAAAGTTGACTCTTTTAGAGTTGACAGAAGTTTTTTTGCTCGCAGGAGAACCAATCATATTGAATCAAATAGCTACGAGGAAGTAATCAATATCTCACATATGCTGATGAATATAGATAGTGACTCCCATATCATTGATGGTGGAGCGGGGAATTTAAATGCTCTTCAAGATTATATATCTAGAAATGCAAATGATCATCCCTTTATTACGGCTATTACTTTGGTTCCTCCTACGAACCATTTGGATATTCGTAATGTAAGTTCAAACCCAGAAAAAATTCAGACATATTTTAACTATGTTGAGCATATTAACGTAGATCTTGTCATGCAAAAATTTGGACAAGCAGATGCTGTGATGGATGTAATTGGAGCTTTAACCTACTCTGATCGTCCGGATG
>JAGRMV010000063.1 GCA_020441045.1 Deltaproteobacteria bacterium
CCAGACTTTGTGCAGCCTGCCTCACGGCGCAATGAAGTGATCAGTTTTATCAAGCAAGGACTCAAAGATCTATCGGTCAGTCGCACTTCTTTTAAGTGGGGGATTCCACTACCCAACGACCAAGATCATGTCATGTATGTCTGGATGGACGCACTGAGTAACTATATGACAAGTTTGGGCTACGGCCATGATAACCAAGAAAAATGGGAAAAATTTTGGCCGGCGGATGTGCATTTGGTGGGCAAAGATATTTTACGTTTTCATGCCATCTTTTGGCCAGCCTTTTTGATGTCGGCCGGTGTGGAGCTGCCAAAAACAGTTTTTGCCCATGGTTGGTGGACGGTTGAGGGCGAAAAAATGTCCAAGTCCAAAGGCAATTTTGTTGATCCGTTTGCATTTGTCGATACCTATGGCGCGGATCCATTTCGTTATTTTTTGCTCAAAGAATTTACCTTTGGCCAAGACGGCAATTTTTCAAAAGAACAATTCGTGCAGCGTTTGAACACAGAACTGGCCAATGAGCTTGGTAATTTGGTCAGTCGTAGCATCTCGATGGTGGAAAAATACTGCGCAGGCAAAATCCCTGATTTTGATGCCGACCAAACCGATGCTTTTTTGCAACCACTACATGCACATTTTAAACAGTATCAGGAAAAAATCGAACATCTGAAATTCGATCAAGCCTTCTCGCACATTTGGGATGCGATCAAGGTTGCCAATCAATATATTGAGCAGCAGCAGCCATGGACGTTGGCGAAAAACCAAGACACTGCAAGGTTAGGCACCACGCTCTACAACATATTAGAAACAATTCGTATGGTCTCGATTGCGATTGCCCCTGTTATGCCAACTATGAGTGATAGCATCAGACAAAAGCTAGGACTCAAAGACATCGAGGCAGAAGTAGGCAAAAATCTATTTTCTGACGTTTATCAGAAAGCGGTTTTGCTTCCGGGTCAAACCATTTGCAAAGGCGAGGCTCTTTTCCAACGTATCGAAGCGTGAGAGATATCAAATAAAAAAAATCCGTAAAATGTATTAAATTATCAGGGACATATCTGTCTGAGATCATGGTTTTTAGGATGGCTGCTTAAAATATGGTATATACACAACAAGTTTTTAATCCACTAGGAGGAATGATGAAAAAGATAAGTGTGTTGGTGCTTTGTATGAGCATGATGGGGTTATCATCGTGCGCGAGTAAAGCAGGCAAAGGTGCAGGTATTGGAGCTGGTGCAGGTGCTGCAGTCGGAGCGGGAATTGGCGCGATTGTTGGCGGTAAGCAAGGTGCTATCATCGGAGCTGGCGCTGGCGCAATGACTGGCGCAGTCACCGGTGGCATGATTGGTGCCAAAATGGACAAACAAGAAGAAGAATTGAAAAAAATTGAAGCTGCTGAAGTTGAACGTGTGGCTGAAAATAAAATCAATGTAAAATTTGATTCGGGTATTTTGTTTGATACCGGTAGTGCCAACCTGAAGTCAGATGCAACCACAGCGTTGACCAATTTTGCTGATGTTTTGAAACAGTATCCAGAAAACCAGTTGACCATTGAAGGTCATACCGATAGCACTGGTTCAAAAACATTGAATCAACAGCTCAGTGAGCAGCGCGCTGCCAGTGTAAAGAGTCTCTTGCAAGGCAAGGGCGTTGATAGCACGCGTATGGTCACCATGGGCTATGCCGACAGCAAGCCAGTCGCATCCAATGCCGAGGCGCAAGGACGTGCCAAAAACCGCCGGGTTGAAATCATTATTGTACAAGAGCCTACAGTACAAGAAACTGCACAGTAGTCTTATTGTTTACAAAAGGCAATCAAGCCCTCTTCAAGTATTCATGAAGAGGGCTTGATATTTCATCTTAAATCAATGACTTCATATCACTTATATAAGATCTTGCTTAGCTGATCTTTATAGATAGATCCACTGCATTGGTAACGTGAGACGGTCAAGCGTGCAGGTCCATGTTCTTGTTTCTTTTGATAACTTGAAAGACAGTGCTGGGAGATTTGTGAAGCTTGTAAATGGTTGATTGAAAGAGTTGACAAATCTTTTGATACAGCAGCATCATAAGCATTTTTGATAGTTATTTGATCAACAATGACATGTGCGCGTTCACCCACTGATATTCCCTTATCACCACATAAGATCGCATCTATTTTTTTGAAATTGTATTTTCCACTGGATACATCAACACAGTCATTTCCTGCTGACTGAACTTTAACAGAATCAATTGTGAGTGTAGAAAAATCAATGTCCAATGCGTCATATGATGCATTTTGAATGTGTATTTCATTGATGGTGCCCTTTGAACGAATAATATTGATGGCATCCTCGCAGTACATTTTATCTGCAAACAAGTACCCTCCTTTGAAGGTAACATCATAATATGTCACACAAGATGTGAGTAAATTTTGATCATATCTTGCCTCGGTAGCGGGTATGTTATGCTTTGAAGTGTTTATAAAGGTGAAATGATCTTGCGGACCGACTTCGCCAGAGATCACAATTTTAGATGTCAACGAATCTTGCAGCTTAAATTTAAAATTACGCTCGTTACTTCCAGGATCAATTTGTAAGAATAGAACGTGGTTGGGCGCGATGGCCATTTGGATATCTTTGTTATTAGGTTTAATATGTAAAAATGTTTCAGTGATATTTTCTGTCTGATCAACAATACCTTGTACTAGATTATATATTTTTTGCGGAGTTGTTTGGGTTGGTTCTCTGGACCCACTGATTGATTTTTTGGCCAATGTGTTATCAATGGGTGTACATGTTTTAATTTTATTTGTTGTAAGATCATAGATACAATCTTGGAATGTATCGTTGTAAAAAGACTGAATATATAGGTCTCCTTTAAAAATGCCGATGTTATGTTCTTGTTGAAGTGTGGTAGTAGAAAAAGGTAATCTTTTTTTGCTTATAGGAAGCATACGTTTCCATTGAGACATGGTTTTTTGAAGTTCAAGAATATCTCTGAGGATACATTGCTGTGAATAGTTCAGGTCTTCCCAGGATCGTGCTTTGTATATAGTTTGAAATGTATCTAACCACTGCTGATCTTTTTTAGATACGGGTTTTTTAAGAAAATCGTCTATAGATGATTTATTTGAACATGGTGATTTTTTGTTTCTTATTTCGCCTACATTGCCATCATAGTAGATAGGTATAAATAAATTATAGATTGGGTCGTAAATCATTTTTCTGTTGTGCCAGATCAAAGCATGCTCTGCATAACGATCATGAATTTCATTGAAAAAAATAGTGTTATCGCCGTTCGGGTTTTTGAGTTCTTCAATAAATCTTTGAATACCTTTGGTGGCGATGACCATTGCAGTAGGGTTTTTTAAAAAAGCATTGTTGTCTATTTTGGCAGCAATTTCAGGTGTGTTGTTGTATGGATTTCCAAATGCTACCTCATATAGACGATTAGACCATAATTGTCTTTCATCAGCTTCAATGATGGGTGATTCTCGCAATCCGAAACGCTCCAAAAATTCTTTTTGTGGAGACTCTTGAAAAATAGCTTTGTAGCGAAGACCATTTATGCTGACATAAACATATTTGGTAAATAGTGTAGGAAACCCGATGTATTCCATCAATGCGGTCCAAAAGATCTCCATGTTTCTATTTCTTGTTCTTGGTAAGAGTAATTTAAAATCAACAATGCCTCCGATATTTCCTTTTTTCAGAGCTATTTTTAAACTAGAGACATGAGGCTTTCTGACCGCACTGATATGATCTTTCCAATCGCCCATAATACGGGCTTTGGCTTTGAACAAGCTAGATGAGTGAGGATCTTTTATACTGATCTTGAAAGACGTTTTATATTGAGGTTCAATGACTGCCGATGGATCTTTGTCGGCTTGCATGATCAAGTGTTGATAAAAAGCCATTTTTTTTCCAGAAATCGAAATGGTAATTTGATCAGGAACATCTGGCGTAAAGAGGGATGTATACTGCCCTCTTGCAGGTAGAGCAATGCATATAAGTTGAAGAAAAAAAATGTAGTAACTATATTTCACTTAGTGGGTTCGATGTGATCGAAAGTTTTTCTTTTAGTATTTTAGCACATGCTTTTGTTACATGTACGTCGCCCAAAGCTGTCATGGAGGTAAATACCTTTTCTGATTGATCGAATGTCTGGGAAACGTCAAGGTTTTTCAGGGCGCTGGTAAGAAAGTCACTGCTATGAAAACATGGATATGTGCCTTGTAAAATACACTCGACTCGATCTTCGCTGGTATAGAGCATAGAAAGGAAAAAAACAGGCACTACTATGTGTAACAATAAAACAGTAGACAAAGTAAAATAGATAAAAATGATCAGAGTCGATACAAGCCATATATGAAAACCAGTGATGATAATAAAAGCACTTTTTGGTTCCATGCGGGCATTCATACTCAAAAAAATTTTAATCCAAGAGCGGTAAAAAGCCAATGATTTGTTGAGGGGAATGCGCGATGATATTATCAATGCCGCAAAACATGCATTTTTATTCCCCAATAAATAGCTAAATAAAAAAATAAAAACAAATAGTTACGAATTATACAACTTTTTATTGATCAAATTTTCAATAGAGGCTAATTCAGGAGGATGCGTAAAAAAGAAAATATAGATGATCGTGGTCGGGCCCGGCTCGAAGCAAAAGTACGCATTCGCATTATTGGGGTCGACGAGCGTGAAGAGATCTATACGGGTAATATCAGTAAGGAAGGTATTTTCATTCAGACAAGTCACTGGAAACCACGTTTAGGCCATCCTGTACAGCTGCTCATTTCTTTGGATGAGGATAAAGAACCGGTGAAATTTTCTGGAATGGTGGTGCGGGTGATCAATGCCAATCAAATGGGAAAACCAGAAGGCGTTGCTGTTGAGTTTTCTAAAATAGAAGCCCGTCGAACCAAAGACTTTGATCGTTTTTTGGATCAAATTTTTGAGGGCAAAGGATTAGGCTGTCGCAAATCTCCTCGTGCAGAGATGCAAATCGAAATTAAAATCAAAAACAAAAAAATTGCGCACAAAGTTCTGACTCAGGATTTAAGCAAGGGCGGTGCTTTTTTTAAAATGAAGACAGATCACATTGTTTTGGGTGATCCACTTTCAGTTGTGTTGATTCATCCAACCTCAAAACGAAAATTTGTGTTAAAAGCCGAAGTAGTTCATATTCGGCAAGGTTCAAAAGAGTATAATCCTGACTTTGTCGAAGGTATTGGTGTCGAGTTTGTTGATTTGTCAGATATTCGCCAGCAAGATTTGCACGTATTTTTAAAGAGTATCGTATCTTCTAAACGGCGAAAAAAACCAGCCCAAAAATATGAATAGCGCATCTATTTCTATTGTCTATTTTGGTACGCCTGAGTTTGCCGTGGCGCCATTGCAAAAAATTGTTGAGGCCGGGTATGAAGTCAAAGCTGTGGTGACGCAACCCGATCGCCCTTCAGGCAGAGGTAAAAAATTACAGGCGCCAGCTGTCAAAACATATGCTTTGTCACAAGGCTTGTTTGTGCTTCAACCAGAAAAAATCAATAAAGAGACGCAAGCCACCCTTGCCAGTTTTGCCGCAGATTTATTTGTGGTTTGCGCGTATGGCAAAATTCTTTCGCAAAAAATCATTGATATGCCAAAACATATCATCAATATCCATGCTTCACTTTTACCGAAATATCGTGGCGCGGCTCCGATTCATGCTGCCATTTGTGCAGGTGAAAAAGAGACGGGCGTATCGATCATGAAAATCGTGAAGGAGCTCGATGCAGGCGATGTCATGTTGATGAAGCCTCTTCCTATCAGCCATGATGATAACCTTGAAACGGTCACTACCAAGCTTTCGGACGTAGGCGCGCAAGCCATCATGCAGGCGATCGAAAAAATTGTTCAACAAGAGGTGCAGTGGCAGCCGCAAAATGAGGTATTGGCGACATACGCGCATAAAATTCATCCCGATGATGGAAAAGTGATGTGGAATCAACCGGCAGCGCAAATTCACAACTTCATCCGATCGTTCGCACCTCAACCTGGGGCCTTTACTTATATCAACGATGAAAAAATCAAAATTCTTTCTACCCAGATCACAGATCAAGTGACACAGGAAAGACCAGGAAGCCTATATAAAGACAAGAAATCATTGTATGTAGCATGTAGTGATTTTTGGATAGAGATCAAGATGTTGCAACCATTAGGAAAAAAAATGATGGATGTATCATCGTTTTTGAATGGATATCGAAAGTCGCTTACACAATGTCAGTAAAGCCATTATATCTATTCAAGCATGTCTTTGTTTTTGGCTTGGTCTTCGGACTGGTGTTTTGGTTGTCGATTCATTTTCTGGTCAATGAAAAAAAAGAAGTACGGGTTCCTGCTTTGATCGGTAAAACTTGGCAACAAGCGAGTCAAGAAATCACTGCCGTAGGTTTAAAGACAAGGGTGAGAGACCGACAGGCACACTTTTTTGCGGCAGAGGGAACAATACTGACACAAAGCCTCAAGCAGGGCGAAATCGTCCCAGAAGGTCGGGAAGTATATGTGGATGTATCCGTGGGCAAAGATCCAGCCTGGAAAGAGCAAGTGGTCGGACAATTGTACAGAGATGCGCAAAACTATTTTGAAAGCCAAAACATCAGTTATATTGCAACTTATCATGCTTGCACAGAAACAACGCCAACAAATTTGGTTTTGGATGCAACTTGGGATGAGACAGATAAAAAAATGAATGTGCTGATTGAAGATCAGACATGTCAGCACAGTTGGATTTTAAAAGACTTACAAAAAGGTAAATATATTGAAAGTTTTCAACAAGAGATGCGCAATCAATCTTTACAAGTGCGGTTGGTTGGGACATTTTCCGACAATGACAAGGTCGTGACAGATCCACGTCCCGGTAGTATTGTACAAAAAAGTAACATTATTATTATAAGAAAAGAGTAAACCAGTGAAAAAAATTGCCCCATCTATTTTATCTGCTGACTTTGCCAAACTGGGTGAAGAAATTCACGCGGTTGAAAAGGCTGGTGCTGATTGGATACATGTTGATGTCATGGACGGGCACTTTGTGCCTAATATTACAATTGGACCTCCGGTCGTCAAAAGCATCAAAAAGGTAGCACAGCGTCCTTTGGATGTGCATTTGATGATCCAGGAGCCGGAAAAATACATTCATGACTTTATTGAGGCAGGCGCAGATGTTGTTTCGATTCATCCAGAAAGCACCCCTCATACTCAGAGAGCATTGGCAATGATTCGTGATGCGGGCGCGAAAGCTTCTGTGGCGTTAAACCCAGCTACACCTTTATTTGTTTTGGATCATATATGGGAAGATTTAGATATGGTTCTGTTGATGACAGTCAATCCTGGGTTTGGCGGGCAAAAATTTATTCCTGAGATGGCCAATAAAATTCAAAACTTGAAAAAGAAAATCGAGCGGATGAATCCTGATATATTGATCGAAATTGATGGTGGTGTGTCGGGTGACAATATTGAAAAACTTTCGCAAGCTGGGGCAGATGTTTTTGTTGCCGGATCGGCGATATTTGGCGCTGAAGATTACGCTGTAGTTATCACTGATATGAAAAGTAAAATCTAAATTTGTGCGCATGACTTGATCGACCTTTCAAACAGTTGCGCAAGTATTGAAAAGTCAATCAAATCAAGCATCTAAGCTTGGTGCATTTGCTTTTGTGGATGATGGAAAAGTGGATGGACGAGACGTGATCGTCTTGTTTTTTTGTTTTGGGTGAGAGCTAGATGGAGTGACGAAAGCCGATGTAATAAAGGTCTCTTGAAAAATGAATGTCTTGCGATGAAAGTTCGTTGGAAAAACGTGAGTATTTTGCTTCGAGTGCCCATGCATCTCTGGGGTGATAGGAAAGTTTCAGTGTGATGTGGTTGAAATTTTGATCTTCTGCACCTGTGAGCAAAAACCGAACGCCCTCTTGTGACTGCGCGGTAACAGATGGAAAGTTTCTCACTTGTAAAGTAGCTAGGAAATGAATAGAAAATAATGAGGCTTCCTGCTTGTCACGTTGTCCAAATAGGTGGGAGATCAAAAGCGTAATACGATGATTGGTAGAATCATAGAGATCAACCGAAGATTCATTGATTTCAAATTGATATTTTAAACTAAAATAAGGAATGATAAATGAATGTAAGCCGATAGAAAATTCATGTTCTGTATCGGATCGATCGGAATTTTGGAACTGCTGAAATGAAAGACCGTATTGTGTGGATACCCAAATCCGAGATTTGAGTTGGTAGCGATATTCCAAACCGACTCTTTCTGAAAAAAAACTAAAAGAGGAGCGTGGAAAAAAATGAAAATAGCCGAACTGGCCCTGTAGTTTAAGCCGGTTTTTAGCATTGGGCTGAACGGTCCATGCCGCTTCTTCACGCACAGATAAAAAATCTTCATTGACATCGAGGTTATCTGGGTCGCGGTCATCGTTTTCATTTTGATGCTTAAAAGAAGTTTTAAACAATACATTTTGTTTTTTATTCAATTGAATCGACCAGGGCATATCAAAAGATTGGATGATCATGTTTTGTTCGGTATGGTCAAAAAATATTTTACCCCCTACATTGTATTGCAATGAAAGCTTGCTTTGATTACCTTGTAGAAAATTTCCATCTGCATGTAGTAGAAGACGCGTTAGAAAGCCGCTTTGACTCTGATCAAAGGTTTTTAAAACATTGCTATCATATTCAAATCCAGTTTGTGTATAAAAAGAAAGATTGGGTTCTTTGGCATAGACGAGATTGCAAAATAAACAAATCGTAAAGAAGAGTTTATTTTTCATCATGCATGCTTTCGATATTTTGCTTTGCTCGCTGTGATCCTTTTTTTAATTTGGTCAAAATTTCTTGAAGATAGATGACTTTGCGTTGTAAAAATTCTTCTTTCGACTCTCCTTGCGCAGGTGAAAGGGACAAGATTGCATTTGTGATTTCATTAGGATTTTCCCAAAAAGTGTCACGTTGATCCATTTTGATTTCACCTGTTTGAGAACCAGCAATGGTTGATGGTTCTTGCATATTTACTTCAGGAAAAGCGCTGTCGAGCATCAATGACTGGGCTTTAGGGTCGATTTCTTCAAAGCCTATGCTGTCAGTAGGCTGATCGATTTCATTTGTATGGGCTGTGATATCGGTTTCATTGATATCTTGATTGTCTTGCGTATCTGGCGCTTCTTCGGTTGTTGGGACTTCGGTTTCCGTCTCGTTAGGGTCATCGGTGGTAGGTTGTTCTGTGCTTGGCGTTTCAGGCGTATTATCATCGGTCTTGGTAACAGCAGCTGTTGCTGCATTGTTTTGTTTGCGCGCAGTGCCTTGAATAAACCCTTGCTCCCCAAAAAACATTTCCTCATTCATCAAATGTGAAAGTTCTTTCTTGAGAACTTTTTGTTGTTTTTCATATGCCAGCTCTTGCTGAGTTTCTTCGATCAATTCTTGTGTATAGATTTGTAAATCTTGTAGGACAATCCATTGTTCCATAGAAGCATTGTTTTCAATACTTGGTTGATCTAAGCTTTGCGTAGATGTTTTTTGCTGTTGATGTTCGAATTCGAGCCTTGAAATTTGACTATGAAGATTCATCAAAGCTTGCGTGTATGAACGCTCGTGTAAATGTGCCTTGGATAAATCTTTTTCAATCGATCGAAGCAGTTGTTTCCGGTGATACTCAAGTTGATCAGTAGTATTGGACTTTTGTCGATAAAGGTGATCAAGCTCTTTAGAGAGGGTTTGGGCATCTTGCATTTTTTTTTGTAAGCCAATATTGTTTAAAAAATGACCGCTTTTTTTGGTCTTCAGCTCAGTAATTTCTTCGCCTTTGTTATTCAGTTGTTCTTGCACAGTTGTAATTTTTTTGTTTTGAGCAAGGATTTGTTTTTGCAATGTTTGAATCATTTCAATTTTGCTCTGGTATTCTGACATCGGAGTGACGGCGCTAGATGGGCTGGCTAACAGCCATACACCTGCCATCATGCTAAGTAGATATATGTATCGAAACCATGCCATGATCTATAAACTTTATAATAGAAAACCCATCCTTTTACCCATTATTTTTTGCTGCTCACCGATGTTCCTTAACCTTTGTGTAACTATATGAAATAATTGCATTTTATATAGTTCTTCGACATGAATGCAGCGCACTATTTCTGTCCATCTATTATAGCATTATTTTGTATTTCGGTGGGGATATCATTTTTTTGTACGATATCGGTCTTGATAATCGATGAAATATGCTGCACGATGCTTTGCAATTCACGAATATTACCAGGCCAAGTGTATTGCGCCAGAACGTTCATTGCATCGTTAGAAACCTGAATGTCTTTACCGGTTTTGTTGTTTTCTCGGGTCAGAAAAAAAAGAATCAAATCTTTGATATCTTCCCTTCTTTCACGCAAAGGCGGTAATTGAATATGTGTGGATTGTAAGATTTGTAGCAGTTGTGGGTTAAAAAGATTGAGTTCTTTATCCTTTTGAATCCTTTTTGAGGTTGCACTGATCATACGTACAGACACACCTATTTTTTTACTTCCACCCTTGCGGGTAAAAGATCGGTCTTGGAGTATTTTTAAAATTTTTGTTTGCATAGCAGAAGAATTTTTATCAATGTTATCAAAAAAAAAAGTACTTCCTCAGTCAAGTTAAA
>JAGRMV010000064.1 GCA_020441045.1 Deltaproteobacteria bacterium
CAATCATATCAAGTTTTTTCTTTTCTCTTTTTTTTTTTTTTTTTTAAATGATGTGATCGGTTTCAGCACTAAAGCCAATCACCAGGTTTTTTACTTTGTGGCTATCGGCGACAGTATGAATGATATCGGGATTGGCACAAAGATGCAGATTGAGATTGGAGGTCGATTTTTTGATTTTAGAGCAAGAGGCTTGCTCAGGCCTGTAATCAGCTACAGCAGCAGTTCCCACAAAAATATCACAAGGTAACTGCTGCATGACGGCCTCAAACATTTCTTGCGCAGATGTCACTGCAATGGCGGTGCCTTTGTATGGTACTTGCATAGGTCCATGCACCAATGTTACCTCACCTCCTCTACAGAGAGCTTCGTGTGCAATGGCAACACCCATGGTGCCAGTAGAAGGGGAGGAAATAAAACGCACAGGATCGATATATTCTCTGGTTGGACCAGCGGTCAGCACAATTTTTTTGCCAAGCAAACTGGAAGATGTGCCGGTAAGCTCAATGACCCAACGAAAAATATCTTCCGGTTGCATCATCTTGCCAGGTCCGACTTCTTTACAGGCGAGCTCCCCAGAAGTAGGATCCAGAATGATATTTCCTGCATTTTTAAGTAGGTTGATGTTGTTTTGAACAGCGCTATTTTCGAGCATTTTGCTATTCATGGCAGGCGCAAAAAAAGTTTTTCGATCATAGGCAAGGTAGACAGTAGAAAGTAAGTCATCGGCTTTGCCTTGGGCGCATTTATATAGGGTGTTGGCTGTTGCTGGCGCGATGATCAATACATCTGCCCAACGAGCAAGTTCGATATGGGCGTTGCCGCGGGTATTGGCAAACCAATCAGGTGTATAGACCTGATTGTCGCTTAAACTCTCAAAAGTTTTGGGCGTAACAAATTCTTGCGCAGCTGCGGTCATGATGACCTTGATCGTATGACCGGCGCGTTGAAACTGCCTTAGGAGTTCGCATGACTTATAAGCGGCAATACCGCCTGTTATACCCAGTAAAACATTCATGATTTAAAATAAGTTTATCTTTATCATACTTTATAGATTAATGGGTGTAATGGTTCATTGCGATCGAGGCAATACCTTTTAAGACAAGCTCTGGATCAAAAATATAGTCTTGGGGTAGCAGCGGTAGCAATGCATGTGAAACGCCACCTGTACAGAGAACCGAAACAGCATCTAGCTGTTCTTCTTTTTTGATACGTTCAACCAGGGATGTGATCATGCCAGCATGTCCAAACATCAGACCTCCTTGGATAGCATGCTCCGTTGTATGCGCAATCACTGAAGGCGGGATGACCAGATCAACAGGGTCAAGCGCGCTGGTCTGTTCAAATAAAGCCTTTGCTGAAATGCCAAGGCCTGGGCAGATGACCCCACCCAAGAAAGCTTTTTCTTTGTTGATATAAGTCACGGTCGTGGCAGTACCTGCATCGATCACAATTGCAGGTATCTGGTAAAACCTAACTGCGGCTTGACTTCCGGCAATGATATCAGCCCCAAGTGTATTGGCTTGTATGCGTTTGATCTCAAAATTGAGCGGGCTCTCATGGTGAATCAAGGTGACCTCATCGCGTAGCACATGACTTAGGGTTGGTACCACACTGGCCACAAATAAGGGTAGGTCAGTGATGTCTTCTTGAAATACATCACGATAATGCTGTAGCAACAGGTCCACGGTTGAATGTTTATCAGTCGGTATGGAATGCGCAGTTTGCAAGGCTGCATCTTGAAATAAACCGAGACGGGTTTTGGAGTTGCCAATATCGACTGCGACAAAACGCATGGCCTACTGTTCCTTGGTTCGGGCAATAAACGTTTTAACGTGGCTGATCAGCTCTTGATGCATATTGGCCACAGGGTGGACAAACGAAGGAAGCTTTTGATCGGTAAAACCTACCAAATCATGAAAAACCAAAACCTGTCCATCCGTTGCACTGCCAGAGCCAATGCCAATGGTAGGAACGTTCACGGTTTGGGTGATTTTTTGGGCCAGCGCATCTGGAATGCACTCAAGTACCATGGCAAAAACACCAGCTTGTTCAAGCGCGATTGCATCTTCGATAATGGCTTTGGCACTTTCCTGGGTTTTTCCCTGGATTTTGTAACCACCAAGTTTATGCACTGATTGGGGGACCAATCCGATATGTCCAACGACAGGAATACCTGCAGCAATGATCTTACAGACAGAATCAATCATTGCAGTTCCACCTTCTAACTTGACAGCTTGTACGCCAGAGTGAGCCATCAAGTTGATGGCATGCTCGACGGTTTTTTCAGGACTGACCTGAAAACTGCCAAAAGGCATATCCACAACAACCATGCAGTTTTCTGTACCCTTGACCACGGCTGATGCGTGGTGGATCATATGCTCGACGCGGACGCCTAAGGTATTTTGATGGCCAAGAATAACGTTGCCCAGTGAATCGCCGACCAAAATCATATCGATACCTGCCTGATCCAGCACCTTGGCTGTGGGGTAATCATAGGCGGTCAGCATAGAAATTTTATCCTTACCTTTCATGGCTTGGATATCTAGTACAGTCTTTCTCTTTGGCATGTATGACTTTTATCGAGATTGCCTTGCAAAGACAATGCTTTTTTAGACAATAACCGTAGCAGCCTTGGTCAACCGATCGATGATACCAGGTTGCTGTTTAATCAGGTCGTTTACACAAATCAGAATGAAATCAGCCTGCGTAGATAAAATGTGTAATTGCTGATACAGGCTTTGCGCAAACTGTTTTGGGTCCTGCTGTATTTCTAGCGTGGTTCCATGCGTTAATAATAATTCAGGATGTTGCGCAAGCAATTTTTCTCTAGCTTCTTCTAGGCTGAGTTTTCGGGTAAGTGCCAATACAATCGGCGCTTTGGGTTGGTAGTGTTTTTGACTTTGGCCAGGAGAAGGCGAGGTTACAGCTGACGCTTTTTTGATCTTGATGGATGTAAGCAAGTTTTTTTGCAATTGATCTTGTGTGATCATGCCCGGGCGTGCAATAGCAATTTCTTGGTCGTTGATGATTTGCACAACCGTTGATTCGATGCCGACTTTGCAGGGTCCTCCATCGATCACCATAACATCATCGGCAGAAAAATAGGCTTGTACCATGGCGGCACTTGTTGGTGAAAGCTTTTGGTAAGGATTGGCGCTTGGGGCAACAAAACCTTGATCGAAGGCTGATATGATACGCAAGGTAAGATCGTGATCGGGCATTCGTAAGGCAACCCAGGGGCTACCTGCGGTGATTCGATGGTCGATCAGTTCAGATTTCTGTACCAGCAATGTAAGTGGACCAGGCCAAAAAGCTTCACATAAGTCTTGGGCCAGTTGAGGCCACCTTTCTACGTAGCGTTTGGCCATTTCAATGGAAGAAACATGTACAATCAACGGATTGGTCAAGGGCCGCTTTTTGATAGCAAAAACTTTATCAACCAGATCTATCTTTGTGATCGGTGCACCCAGACCGTAAACGGTTTCCGTAGGTAGACCCAACAATTTTCCGGAAGCTATGGCACATTGGCTTTGGTTGATGATTTCTTCAAACATATTAAACTCGAGAATGCTTCTTATCTTAACAAACCATTCAAAATCAAGCATATCTGAAGGTTAGATAAGTAGTCTTGTTTTATTGCGCGTTGCGTTTAGTTTGTTTTTATGATACTTGCGGTAGCATGAAATGTTTAAAGTCTGCAATTTTGGTGGTTTTTGTTTATTTTGTTTTTATGGGTTCGACATGGGCTCAAAATGAAGATGGAGTTTATTTCCATGATGCTCTACCGAAAATACAAAAGGTAGAGGACTTGCAAACTTATTTTGGCATTGTCGCAGATCGACTTGAGAATCTGCAAAATATGCTGAATGATGCCAGTACAAATATGGAGAAAGCGCAGAAAAAAATTGCTGCTGTTCATAAGGCGCAGTTGTGCCATTTGCTTTCGGCATTTCGTGTAGATGGGGAGCTTTATTTTTTGTATGCAATTTCTTCTCCTTCTACCCAACATGCTAATTACTATTACACGGACATGATTCTTGCCAAAATTTCGGACGAGATTGTTCTTGAAGAAGGTAAACGCGTAAAACGGGATATAAAAGTGGAAAGAACAGATCATGTGGGCAGGTTTTATTTGAAAAAGTAACTTTTAAAGCAATGCCATATATATAGTGCATAATTTTATGATATACTACAGCCGAAGTGTATCGATTGTTTTTAGTGCTCATATTTGCTGTTTCCCATGCTTGGGCGGATGATTTTTTTAGTCCTCCTCAGTTGGACCCACAGCCGCCCCCTTGGATTCAGGACGCGGAAAATTCTCAAGACCAAGGTAATGCCAATAGTGCTCCACCTAATCCGAGTATGCCGCCCCCAGGATTTTGGGGGGATGATGATGACGATGATGGAGGTTCATCATCTGGGTTTTCACCCTCTTCTTCCGGCGGTAGCAGTAGCAGTGGAAATTCGAAAGATAGTTTTAAATTGGTTGAGCCTTGGAATGATGTACTCGGGGAAGATGCGCAAAATCAAAACTGTTTAGGCTGGGGGCATCCGTTTTTGGGTGTGACCATGTATCAAAAACAAAACAGCTGCGAATTTATTCTCAACCAAAAATTACAAGAGGCCAATCAGGATATTCGTTCGCTTGAAGATCACACCCGTAGCTTGGTGTTAAAAGAGGTGATTCGCGGGAATATCAATAGAGCCGATTCGAAAGTTTTTGAACAGAAATATGATCTTGTCATGGATATTTTGTTGGAAGCCAAACGTGAAGGGTGTCGTTGTTTGAATTGACCGGGTGTATGAGCGAAAATGTGGCATGGGTGCATATGTTTTTCAAACAGCTGCGCAAGTATTAAAAAACATATGCACCCATGCATCTAGGGAGTTTGCTTTTGGCTTCGATGTGCGGGTGGGGAAGAAGCAATGGACAAGGCTTCGATCGCCTTGGTTTTTCATCGGTTTATTTTCGGATGTATAATTTGGCGACCCAGGCGTGGGGGTTGGTTTTGTTGACGTCTTGGCTGCGGATGGTTTGTTCGTCAAATAAACTTGCATCAAATGTTGGGAAGTAAGTGTCGCCCTCTTCTGCAAAATCGACATAGGTTAAGTAAATGCGGTCGACCATGTCGATGGTTTGAGCATAGATTTGGGCGCCACCAATGATAAAAGCTTCGGTTTCGCCATTTTCTTGGGCCAAATTTAGAGCGGAGGCAATGCTATCTTTTACAATGCACTTGGGTGGAGTGACATAATGTGGATCTCGCGTGATAATCACCGATGTACGACCTGGCAGAGCTTTAGGATGGGCGTCAAAAGTCTTGCGTCCCATGATGATATGGTGGCCCAAAGTGGTATCTTTAAAATACTGCATTTCTTCTGGTAAATGCCACATGAGTTGATTGTTCTTGCCGATCACGCGGTTTTTGCCCATGGCTGCGATCATCGAGGTGATCATACTGCGACCTCGCCTTTGATATGTGGATGAGCTTGGTAATTTTCCAAGGTAAAGTCCTCAAAAGTAAAAGCAAAAATGTCTTTTATCTCTGGGTTGATACGCATGGTTGGCAAAGGATAGGGCTGTCTTGCAAGCTGCAATTGGGCTTGATCCATATGATTGGCATACAGGTGCGCGTCTCCAAAAGTATGCACAAAGTCTCCAGCTTTGAGGCCGCATACTTGTGCTACCATCATCGTCAGCAAAGCGTAGGAAGCGATATTAAACGGTACGCCCAAAAAAATATCGGCCGAGCGCTGGTAGAGTTGACAAGAAAGTTTGCCATCAGCGACATAAAACTGAAAAAAAGCATGACAGGGTGGGAGTGCCATGTTTTCAATTTCGCCGACATTCCAAGCGCTGACGATCAAGCGGCGGGAATCAGGGTTGCTTTGGATTTGTTGGATAAGATTTTTGATTTGATCATGGCACTTGCCATCAGCATCTTTCCAGCTCCGCCATTGTGACCCATAAACTGGACCTAGATCGCCATTTGCATCGGCCCACTCATCCCAAATGCGCACTTTGTTTTCCTTTAAATAAGCAATGTTGGTATCGCCTTTGAGAAACCAAAGAAGCTCATGAATGATCGAGCGTAAATGACATTTCTTGGTTGTGACCAAGGGAAACCCCTTGGATAAATCAAAGCGCATCTGATAACCGAACACAGACTTTGTCCCAGTACCCGTTCGGTCTTCTTTTGGGGTACCGTTTTCAAGCACATGCCGCATTAAATCCAAGTATTGTTGCATGCTTGTTGTATATATGAATTATACCGATTACGCACATAAATGTTCTATGGTGATATGAGAGGCACCGCAAAAACTTGCGAAGCATCCGTCAGATGCAGGCTCTAAATATGTGATACGCGGACATCGATCATTTTGACTGGACTTTTCTTCGGGTTGGCATACAACAGCAGGCATGACCGTAAAAGCAGATCATTGGATTGTAAAGATGTGCCAAGAGCACAAAATGATAGAGCCTTTTGAGCCTTCACAGGTTCGGGATGGAAAAATTTCTTATGGTACTTCAAGTTATGGGTACGATTTTAGAATATCTAATGAATTCAAAGTATTGCGTTCCGATAATGCGGGCATCATTGACCCGAAGGCGGATCAGAGCCAAATTTATCAAACCATTACAACCGATGAGATGATCCTAAAACCTCGTTCCTTTGTTTTGGCCAATACCGTGGAACGGTTTCGGATTCCCCGTAATATTATTACGATTTGTTATGGCAAATCAACCTATGCTAGATGCGGGGTATTGGTCAATGTTACACCTTTTGAACCTGAATGGGAGGGGCATGCTACCATCTCGATTGTCAATACCAGTGACGTGCCTGTGAGAATATACCCGGGCGAAGGTATTGGGCAGTTATTATTTTTAGAGAGCAATGCTCCGTGCAAAACGTCTTATGCTGACAAACAAGGCAAATATCAAGCCCAAGTTGGGTTAACCACTGCGAAAGTCTAAAACCATGCAATGGCTCAGCGAAATTTTTGATATGCCACTGTTTCCACATCTGTATATGATTCCAATCGTGTTTGTCGCAGGGGTGATGACCGGTATGCAGATCAAAAAAATCGATGAATCCGAAGAAGAACTGTTGCCACCAAAGCCCACCATCCTTGAGGATTGAGGGTGAAGTTCGTGTGCTTTATGGTATGATAGAATGATGGACACAAAATCCGGTATGCAATTTGCGCTCGGTCCTAAGCTGACGCCTACAGTAAAGACGTTGATGGTGATCAATGTTTTGGTCTTTGTGAGTATTACTTTTTTTGGCCACGCTTTGCATCCAACCCTGAATGTTCCTTATGGCGCATTGATTGTATCGATCTTAGGTTTGCATCCCCAGGAAGTGATTGCGCAATATACGGTATGGCAATTGCTCACGTTTTTGTTTGTCCATGCCACGTTTTTACATTTGCTGTTTAATATGTTGGGTCTGTGGTGGTTTGGCGCAGATCTCGAAAGAGTATGGGGATCCAAACGATTTTTTCGATATTTTTTGTTTACGGGCATCGGTTCAGGTCTGGTTTCGTTGTTGATGCAACAACCCACCATTGGCGCCTCAGGTTCGATCTATGGACTGCTTTTTGCTTTTGGCATGTTGTATCCCAATCGAGTCATTTATTTGTATTTTGTCTTGCCGATACGAGCGAAATATTTCGTGCTTTTGTTTGGTTTGCTCGAGCTTGGCGCGCTGGTTTTTTCTCGTGCTGATGGGATCAATCATTGGGCGCACCTGGGTGGTCTGTTCTTTGGGTTTGTATGGTTTTTTATTGATCGCAATCGTATCAGTCCGCGTATGTTATTGCGGCGCTATCGCTATTACAAGCATCGAAAACGTTTTCGTTTGATCGTCAATGAGCAGGAGCTACCGGAAGAATCAGGCCCATATGTCGATGATAAAAATCCAACGATCCATTGATTGTTGCGCGCGTCAATATACCTCTAAAATAATCGCAATCGATATAAGTGTTTTTTTATTTATCGAAACGTGGGTAATTTTTTTGCGTATCTATCATATTCTTGCTACTGCTTTGATCTATGAAGAATATCAAAGTCATCGGCGTTTTTTCTTTTTTCTTTTTGTTTCTGGGATGTAACCATCACAAACCGCAAGTATTGATTGCAGGACATCCTGACGAAATCGATATTTCGTCTACACATTACGCGCAAGGCAAACACTTTGCCATCGCAACCCAAGGCGTGCAGACCAGTGATGTTGCAAAAACAATCATTGAGCAAGGGGGTAACATTGTTGATGCGGCAGTAGCGGTTTCGTTTGCGATTTCGGTTGAGCGACCGCAGTCGACAGGCATTGGTGGTGGTGGCTTCATGTTGATTCATTTGGCCAAGGAAAACAAGAGTTACGCAGTCGATTTTCGTGAGCGCGCCCCTTTTCAAGCCTACAAAGACATGTATTTGGATAAAAATGGAGATGTGATCGAGGGAAAATCTTGGACCGGGATTCACTCCGTGGCGGTGCCAGGATTGATTGCGGGATTATTTGAGATCCATGAAAAGTTTGGCAAACTGCCGTGGCCTGCGGTCGTTGCACCGGCCATTACGCTGGCAAAACAGGGCGTAGTTGTGACAGATCATCTTAGTGAAAGTATTACGGCAAAACAAGATGAACTGCTTAAATATCCCTTGGCCAAACAACGTTTTTTTACCAGTGATGGCAAGGCTTTACCGAAAAAAAGTATTTTACAACAGCCAGAACTGGCGCAAACATTAGAAGCCATTGCCAAACACGGCAAGGATGGTTTCTATAAAGGGTGGGTGGCGCAGGCTACCGTTGCGCAGAGCCAAAAACTCGGTGGTATGCTCACGCACAAAGATTTAACAAGTTATGAGGTGCAATGGCGAACCCCTGTTAAAGGTCAGTTTGAAGGTCAAACCATTTTATCGATGCCTCCACCAAGCTCTGGCGGTATTCATGTCGTGCAAATTTTAAAAGCAGCTCAGCCATTTTTGCATAAAGAAAAAGGGGCCATGGATCCAGATAATATCCACTATACAGCACTGGCCATGCAACATGCATTTGCCGATCGTGCCAAGTACTTGGGAGATAGCGATCATGTTGAAGTGCCCATGCAAGGCCTGTTAGATCCAGCCTACATCAGCGATATACAAAAACGGATAAAATCAGGCCAAACACCAGCCATGCAAGTGAGCCATATAGACCCCTTTACGTTTGAATCCAATGATACGACTCATTTTTCTATGATCGATGCAGAGGGTAATGCCATTGCGTCTACACAAACTATCAATGGTCGGATGGGTAGCGGGGTGATTGTTGATCAAGCGGGGTACCTGTTGAACAATGAAATGGATGATTTTTCCGCACAACCGGGAACTCCAAATGCGTTCCGTTTGGTTTCAGGAGAAGCAAACGCCGTGGCCCCCGGCAAACGCCCCCTTTCCAGCATGAGTCCCACGCTGGTGCTGCGGGACGGAAAACCCTTCCTCAGCCTCGGAGCCGCGGGGGGTCCGACCATCATCACCCAGGTCACCCAAGCGCTCCTCCACGTCATCGACGAAAGGATGGGCATCCAGGATGCCCTCGCCGCCCCCCGGCTACACCACCAATGGCGTCCGGATGTGGTGCGGTGCGAAAAGACCATGCCCGCTGACATCGTCGCCCTGTTGCAGGCCAAAGGTCACACCCTCGAAATGAGTGACCACCTGGGGGTCTCCCAAGGTGTCCAATTTGATCCTGTGACCGGCAGATTCACCGCGGCCCATGACCCCAGAATCCCAGGCTTGGCGGCCGGACGCTGACTTCAGCCCGCCGTGATGGCCTCTCGCTCGTTGAGCAATCCGCCGGTTTTTTCCAGATAATAGTCGTACCCTCCGGGATACGAGTTGATCCGGCCATTGGTGATGTGAAGCACCTTCGTCGAGAGTTTCCGGATGAAATGAACATCATGGGAAATGAAGACGAGCGTTCCTTCGTATTTCTCGAGAGCGAGGATGAGCGATTCCACGCTGAGAATGTCCAAGTGGGTCGTGGGTTCATCCATTAGAAGGAGATTCGGCGGATCCACGAGGAACTTGACCAGGTTGAGCCGGCTTTTTTCCCCTCCACTGAGCACCGCCGTTTTCTTGAAGACACTTTCTTTGCGGAACAGGAACGTTCCCAGAATTCCCCGGGCCAGCTCCTCCTTGATTTCGGGAGCGGCGGCAAAAACTTCCTCGAGAACCGTTTTCTCCGGGTCCAGAGACTCCGAACGATGCTGGCTGAAATAGCCGATCCGGGCATTGTGACCCAAGTCACGGGTGCCTTTTTGGAATTCGAGAACTCCCGCCAGAATTTTCAGGAGCGTGGATTTGCCGGATCCGTTGGGTCCGACCAGCGCGGTCCGTTCTCCCCGCTCCACGATGAGATCAACCCCTTGATAGACAGTGAGATCTCCATACGCCATGTGGATATTTTCCAGGGAAATGACGCGCTGCCCCGAACGGACAGGCTGGGGAAGTTGAAACCGAAAGGGCTTTTTCGGAAGCATCGGCTTCTCGATCAACTCCATTTTCTCAATTTGCCGGAGCTTGCTTTGAGCC
>JAGRMV010000065.1 GCA_020441045.1 Deltaproteobacteria bacterium
CCGAAAGCCAAAGAAGCACTCCACCACTTTTTTCAGCGAGAAGATACCCTCTCGATTGGGATCTGTAATGGTTGCCAGTTATTTATTGAATTGGGTCTGATGACACCATCTCATGAAAACAAGCCAAAGATGCTCCACAACGCATCAGGTAAATTTGAATGTACTTTTACCTCTGTACAAATCACCGAAAACAACACGCCCATGTTTGCATCTTTTGCTGGCCAAACCTTAGGTATCTGGTCCGCTCATGGCGAAGGCAACTTCCAATTTCCTTATAACAAAGATCACTATAATATTATCGGAACATTTGGCTATGATGACTTTCCGGCCAACCCTAATGGGTCTCAATTTGCTACCGCCATCATGGCCACAGACGATGGCAGACATGTTGTTTCCATGCCGCATATGGAACGATCCATTTTTCCATACAACTGGGCGCACTACCCGAAAGATCGAACCGATGAGGTTTCTCCTTGGATCCAAGCTTTTGTCAATGCATACCAATGGCTGGAAAGTCTTAATGAGCGCAAGAAAACATAATGTACTATAACTAAAAAGGCAGCCTCTTTAAAAATTTGCGTATACCAGTCAAAGCAAACGGGTTCCAATCCTCATCCAAAACTTTTTTTAAACCCTCTTCAGGTCGACGGTAGCCTTGGGGTTCAATGGTTTCGGTCATAAAGCGCTTGAGAAAATCCTTTTGAGTGGTTACATCTCTCTGGTGAAGTAAATCAAGCGCAATATCTTTGCCGATAAGATATTGATATAAAATACTATACAACGCTTGTGGAAACATATAGCTCATCGTTTCTCCGCCAAGGCCATGTTGCGATATCGTGAAGGGCCAGGTCTCTTCAAAGGCTTTTTTTGGAATCGCCGAGATATTTGACCATGTCTGGAAAGTGATAGAGTTCAACGACAAATCCATTTTTGCACCAAACAAATCCCTGGCAAGGAGATTAAAATAATACAAGTCCATCAGATTCTCAATGGTGGTCGCCTGCTCATGATCAACCCCAAGCGCCTCGAGAAATGGGCTGCTTGTGGCCAAGACCTCAAACACTGCTGAAGGGGTCTCGCGATAATCTCCTGGAGCTGCATATGAACCAGAAATACTTGCAAATTCAGTCTTATTGCTGACCGAATGCATAACATGACCAAATTCATGCGCGAGGTACCTTAGTTCAAATAAGGATAACTTTTCGTTCAATTGTAAATTTAGGCCTATATAGTTGGTTGCACGGAGCTCTGGCATCGAGAGATTTTTCCACCCGGCTGGATCATCTGGCATTTGCCGATGCGGGAAAATCGTAACATTGAATCCACCGCTTCTTTTCCCAGACCTGTTATATGCGTCCACATATAACGCACCAACAGCTTGACCATCACGCTGAATCAAAAAATACATCAAAGGAATCCTACCGTAGGCCTTTACATCTGGTGCATGTGTTACTGTAAAACCAGCAAACTCTCCAAGTTTTTTAAGAACCCGTGGAATGGCTTGATGAATGGTGATACCTAAATCAATATCAACGGCACGAATACCATATTTTTTAAACTCGTACTCTGCCATCCAATAATGCCAATCATGCGCATTGAATGTACAATTGGTAGAAGATCCACACTTCATTCGTTTTAAGATACGCGCAAATTTCTTTATTTTTGGTAATAATGTATCTTTATCTGCATTGGATTTTGGATCATACGTCTTTTCAAAAGTTGCTAAATAACTTTCAACTGAACCAAATGCTGACAACAAACTGCCATCTCGATTCATTGCACTTGTATGTTTAAAGCCTAAATGTGTTGCAATATTTTGACGTTTTTCAATGATCTCTTCTACTGTACTCTTCAAAGCTTGATGCCCAGAAGTCCAAACTTGATCAAAAAGTTTTTTGCGAAATGGTTCAGATTGAATAAGACTAAGCATTTTTAGGTAATTTTCATTCGATCCCACAGTGATCTGCATGCCGGAAACAATGTCCTTTTGTAAAATCTTAGCAAGTCTTATTTTATCATTTACTGAAAGCGTCGAATACAAAGAAGAAGTTAACATAAAATTCCAATAACCCGATTGATTTTGGCCATAGCTTGCCGTTATTTTTTGATGCTCATCCCGATTTTGTAAAATGAACTTTCTTTCAGTTTCCGTAGACAATGCCGCCCCATTGTTGACAAAAGTGGCGTATTGTTGCAAAGCAAATATATCTTGGTGGGTAAGATTTTTTTTGTCCTCATCTGGAAGAAAGGTTTTGATTTTTTGTAAAATCCCTGGGTGACTCGCAACCTGCCTAGCCAAAGAATTCGACTCAAGATAAAGTTTATAACTGGAGATCAAATAGGGCTGAGAACTTGCCGATTGCCCACTAATTAAAGTCAATGTAGAAGGAAAGCCACATGTCTCATGATAGGACCAAATCACATGATCGGTTGCGTGCACAACTTGATCATATGTTGTCGCCTCAGGAGATAAAATGGCCTGCAATTGCTTGCTGCGTTCTTTTTTGGCACAAGCGCATTGTTGCTCCAGCGCGGGTTGATCAGGTGGAAAAAGCTCATATGTCCAATTTTCGCAAATTTCATCTTCATCTTCATCGAGGTTAGGAATGCCTGGATTGATCTCCTTGTATTTTTCAAGTAGTTTTTCAATCAATTGTTCTAGCTCTTTGACTTTCTTTTGATTGTTTTCATCACTCGACCATTCAATTGCCTTGAGCAGCGCTGCAACGACAACGGCTTTTTTAGCAGCCTCCGGTGTGCCGAGGACTTTTTCAAGCTGAGGCATATATTTTTGGACATGTGCGATCACTTCTTCTATTGATCCAGATAGTTTTTCACGCATTCTCTGTAAGAGTTTTTTAAGGCGGCGCAAAAATTTGATGAATTTTTCTAGTTTGTTGGGATCGTTTGGGTCTGGACGTTGAAACTGCACAGGATTGTCTGGATTAAGCCGCGTCAGCAAATCAATACCTGTATCAAAGAACTCGTCATTGCTACCAATGCGACCGATTTCTTCTGCCAAAAGTTGAAACGTCCACTCCGTCACTGCACCGGTTGCAACCTCGGTGGCCAAGATGTCAAACAAGAACTCATTGAGTCCCAATGTAAAGAAACCTGGATTTTGTGCCGAAAAATAGGCTTCTCCAATATGATGAAAGACTTCAGTATAAAACCAAAGCGATGCCGCCAGCAAAGCTGCGCCACCTAGGTCTTTTTTCGGAAGCTTGGACAACAGTGCCAATCCTTCTTGTAACACAACCATAGAGCCATCTTTCATCGTTGAAAGAGCAACTCCTAGCGCCTCTTTTCCGGCATAGACCGGTAGTGCCCCGGCGGTCACGCCTGAAAACTTCATGGTAAACGTTGCGCCAATACCTAGAAAAAGCGCTGGCGCAGATTGTTTGGCCATTAAAAGTAATTCCTTAAGAAGCGCTTCGTTTTGTTTGTTCTCCTCTTCCATATCTTTGATACGTGCATAAAGGTTTCGGATGCGGTAGGAGTTTTTCGCATATTCAATTTCTGTCATCGGGAAAAAAGGTACTTGTAAGGCTGGGCCATCTTTTTGCCCGCGGAGAAATACAACCCGATATCGTTGTTCATTTTTACTGACGTCAACATCCAAACACCAACTACAACCATCCCCTTTTGAAGAAACGGTCAGTGCCATGCCACTAGGCGCACGGACCTCAATGATTTGCGGGACGCGATTGGTAAATACAATATGATCCAGGAGAGCAAGTTGTTGTTTGATCAAATGTGCAACATTCTCTTGCGCCACCTTGCCTTGTTCAATGTCATCAAGCCATTGTTGGATTTTTGCATACGCTTTTTTTTGTATACGCCAACGTTTGATACGCTGCTCATAGGTTCCATCAGAGTCCGTTACTCTGATGCCATGTGCATCTTTTTTTCCTTCGACTTCATCGGTTATATCTATACCGCCAGCAAGAACCGCTTTGTTTCTTACGGTCTCAAGATAAATCACATCTTCTCTGCTTGGCATGGTTTCAGAAGGTGGCATCGGCCAGGCAATCGAATCGCCTGGATGGATCGGGAGATAAGGTTTTATTTTTGCATTATCAAAAAACCACTCTTCTTCATCCCCGTTTGTCTGTTCTTGTGTAGAACTTGGGCTGAGCAGTTCAATGTCATCAAAATCATCGGCATAGGTATAAGGGTCAAAAAGAAATACCGTTAATAAAAAAAGAGCCAGGCCCCGCTCAAAGAAAACAGAAATACAATGATAGCGACTTTGATACTTTGTCATGATTCATCCCCCTCAAGATCTTCATGCATCGATTGATTTGTAATATAAAAAGTTCAAGCACTTATATAGAATACCGCGCTAAAATTCAATCACATAAAGCATTAGGGAGAGGTATTTTGGATCTGCTGAATATAGCCATTGAGTTTATTGACCAAATCTTTGGCTTGTTCAGGGCTTAAGTTCTCTTTACTGGGTAAGTGTAAGCCATCTTGCTGCGTATTTTCTTCCCCTGCCGGCTTTTCCCGATCTGAGCTTTGCTTGGCCGCCCATTCGGCCACGGCACCTACTGCTGCATGGATCACCTGATTTTCAATGACATGAGGTTGATTTTGCATTTGGTCATTGGCAAGGTGCTGATACGTCCCGGCAAGTGCAAAATGTTGCTGATACTCCACAGCCAAAAGCTCATGATTTTTCGGGTTTTCAAAATAGACTTCGATCTCGGGTAAGGGTTCTTCACTGATCGTCATTTGCTGCTTGGCTTGTTCTTGTCGCAAGACTTGTTCTATATTTTGGGCTGTCAGGTACGGTACAAAGGGCTGACCATTGGCATAATACATCCCAAGTGGCTGTTGATTATATTTATAGACCCACTTGCCCTGCACCTTTTCTTGCAGATACACATAGTAATTTTCACAATCGGTAAGATGTGAAATTTTGATCAAACGTAGCGGTTGAAAGTTTTCGGTGCCCGTTGTCGGGTACATCGGTAATGTGTAATGATACTCTGCAAATGCCAGGATGGGTTGTTGCTCTGGTTTTTTACACCGATACTTCTCTAGATTTTTGGGCACAACCTCGATCCATTCTTCATGATGTAGAATATCCGATTGACTGTCGAGAAAAGCTTCTATGATCATTTTTTCTTCGTCAATGTAATGAACCTTTGGGTCAATAAGCGTCGCATCGGTCGGTTGCACATTCGTCTGATTGATTTGTGAGAGGTCAATAGGTGCTTGTGCAAAACTATAAGATGACAGCACTACAATAGATAGGGCAAGCCATGAATGATTTTTTGTTTTTACACACACCATTATTTATCAATCATGCAAAATACTTGCCACCACTATAACAGACCTAACCTACCAATATAATTTGATTTTATATCAAGCCTCAAGTACGCCGGTTGACCTAAAAACAGCACCGTGTGGCGTTATGGCCACATCATCACATCCATACACGCTCTGACTAGTGGATTAATACCACCCAATCCTGAGATGATTCTGATGGAGGTTGCCCCACAGATTTGCTACCAGGTCCGGAAATTTGGCTTACCGATCCAGTTTGCAATGATCCACCGGTTCTAGGGTTGTACCACTGCACGTTAAAAGTTTGATTGTTCGATTCGAGGTCGAGCGATGTACTTCCACCGTTAGGAAGATAAATCACATAGGTTTGACCTTTGTCCGCAAAACAATAATTCGGTGTACTGACCAGATCGTCACACCCTTGCATATTCCAAAAATCAAGATAGGTATGGAAAAAATCAAGCGCATGCCGTGCATAATCCCACATCGCATCCCGCGAACGGAAATTTTCACAATCCAGATCATTTTCTGGGTTCTCATAACCAAAATACAACTCAATCCCCGCGCCACCCGCCATCAGGTTACCCCAAAGCACTTGCCAACGAATACCAGCTTGGTTTTCACTGATCGCACCTGTCCAACCTGGATCTGGTGTTACCCCTTTTGCAGCTGGACCTTGTTCATCATTGGCCACAACCCATTTTTTTCCGGCATTGGCAGACTGCTCTCTCCAATAAAGTGTATCGTTATGTACATTGCTTCTTCCAGTTTGAATGGACGGCCCGGTGAGTTTGGATTGATTGCCAAGTAGGTTCGTATATAAATAATGTTGGGTTGAATAGGTGTGCATCACAATATGGCTTTGATATGGATCGTGATCATAAAAATACTGCGCCATATCTTTTTGTCGCTGTACTGTTTGTGTATTCTACTCGCCAAGGTTCCAGTTCAGTCCGAGGTGGTGGCCAAACCGTGCAATCAACTCACGGTAATACAGTTTTCTTTCAACGCCAAGACTACCATTGTTGAGCAGCTGATCATTTTCCGTCTCTTGGGTTTTAAAATGCAGATACATCCCTTTGCTTTGCGCATGCGTGAAAACGATATTCCACTGTTCTAATTTTGAAATATCATAACGATCCCGCGCCGTATAATTGATCCATGGCCATACGTTTTTACCATCGCCATTGACATTCATCGACAAAAACGAAAAGGCATTCATTTCTTTTGAAGACAGATAGTTGATGGCACCGATGATACCTTTACCTTTTTGCGCGCCACTACTTCCACCTTCCCAGGTTGGGTCACCTGCATTCCAATCGGCAATGTGGGGTGAATAGGTTTTGACGGGCGATCCACCTTGGGTCGACGTCTGGTCGAAACCTTGATAGGCCATAAATGTTTCGGGACTATCTGACCCAGCTTTGAGAAACCAATCCCCATTGGCAAATTGCAAATAATGATCACCCACATAGGACAATCGACCTTTGGCACGAAAATCAGGGGCTGTTTTATTGGTTTGTGAAACCACAAACGAGCCTGAGTCTCCATCAAAATATCCGGCTGAAGCGCCCGCACTAGTGCTATCACTGACGGCGATATTGGTTCCGGTTCTAAAACTAGTTGTGTAGGTCCATGTTCCCGTCTCATCTGGTCTAAAATGGACCTTCCATTTGTTACCAGAACTGGCACTGGAATCTGCCGCATTTCCATCAGCTGCAAAAAAACCTGGAACATTGTAGGTTTGCATCGAAGGTCCTGTAAATACAACCTGCACACGATATTGCAAAAATGGGTTGGGATTGGCATTTTCACTGGTTGTTGGCCCTTGATATGTCAACGTCACAGTATGCCATTTACGTTTTTCACCGGAAATGACTGCCGCAGATGAAGTCGAAGTAGTACCAACGGTCACCATGGCTGTATCGGTATCGGTGGCACCATCGTCATCGGTGACAGTCAGTTCAAACATATAAGTGCTATTGCTCGTCAAATTGGTTAGTGTAAGGCTGCTGGTATTTACACCTGTCATTGTAAGACTGGGTCCTGATATCTTGGCCCATTGGTACGAGACGATCGAACCATCACTGTCAGTACCTGAACCATTTAAAACCAGCGTTGCGTTAACATCATTGGTGGTTAGATCCGGTCCGGCATTGGCTGTTGGCGCGGCATTGGTATTGGAGGTCATACTATCGATGACTTGAAAATCTACTGTTAGCATGGTTCCAGCACTGCCACCAGCGCCTGATAGTGTATACGGTGTTGCAGTAACAATATGATTACCAAGTGCTGGCGTCCATGGTTTTAAATCGCCCGCAGTATCACCTGCGATGGCATAAGGAGCTGAACTTTCAATACGGTACATATTGTTGCTATTGAAACCAAACACCACACTGCCTATGGTCGTGGGTTGAGTGACTGCCAAAATATTGAGATTTTGTCCAACCACTGCAAGATCAATATTGGCACCAGGCATAAGCGGGTCATAACCCGGAATGGGTTGATCTGTATCGGCATCAACCAATACCAATTTTGCAATTTGGGGTAATGGATTGGTACAAACAGCAGACTCATCGACTTGCATATCACAGTCATTATCCAAGCCATCACAGATTTCCTGCATCGGCATCACTGCTGTACAGGTTGACCAAGCTCCATTCTCACACATTTGTATGCCCTGCTCACACTCGCCAACGTTTGTACCACAGGCACGTGTTTCACCATCGACACAGTCACACCCCTCATCAATCACACCATCACAGTTATTATCGACACCATCACAAATTTCAAAAGCTGGTTTGGTTCGAGATGAATCAAATGGACACATATCTTGGCAATCTAAAACTGAGTCATCATCAGAGTCGATATCTGGTACACCGCAACCGCAGACACCTAAATGTAATTTAGAGGCATCTTCAGGACATTCATCAACAAAAGAAGACGCCGGTTCGGTTTCCTCAAAAGATTCAATAGTGCTTTCACAAGCCGAAAAACAAACCATAACCAACAACAGACCTAAACAAGTCTTTAAAAAAGGCGTATTTTGTTTTACCCACGCATACATTATATGGTGAATAAAGCAAAAAACATACCATGCCAAAAACCATACAATATCAAATAGTTAGAAACAACACTCTGCACCTTTATCGGGCAAAAATAGAGCAACTGGTTATAAATGGCTCAAACTTTAGGACTGCTGGAACGATCAAGATAAATGGCTATGCTAAAGCCTTCTCAGTCATTCGTGTAAGAACCTCTTGATACGCCTCTGCCAAACCACCCAAGTCTTTACGGAAACGGTCTTTATCCAAGATTTTTCCTGTAGCCTGGTCCCACAAACGACAACCATCCGGGGTGATTTCATCGGCCAAAACGATCTTACCCGCTTGGGTCTTACCAAATTCAAGTTTAAAGTCTGCCAATGTGATGCCCAAATCATCAAATAGCTTTTGCAGTAAAGTATTGATCTTCAGGGCCTCATGACGAATATGCTGGATCTCCTCGTGGGTTGCCAAATTCATGATGTAGATATGCTCTTCCATCATGATCGGGTCACCCAGTGCATCGCTTTTAAGGCAAAATTCGATCAAAGGTTTATCCAGTTTGATATTTTCCTCTATGCCAAGACGCTTACAAAGCGAGCCCGCCGTAATATTACGCACAATGACTTCCACAGGAATGATATGTACTGCCTCCACCAGCATTTCGCGATCCGATAAAGATTTGATAAAATGGGTCTGAACTTCGTGGTTCTCCAAATATTGAAAAACCTGCGAAGCAATTTTTTGATTTAGGATGCCCTTGCTTTCAATCACATCTTTTTTTTGCGCATTGAATGCAGTAGCATCATCTTTAAAATAAAGGACATACTGGTGAGGCTCAAGACCTTTAAAAACTTTTTTGGCTTTACCTTCGTAAATCAAATCCGACATAGTTTAGGAGTTATATCATGGAGTTCTCTTGCTGTCATCAGGACAGTGGATTCTCGTATGAGCTGGCAAAAAACTCGATGACCGAAGTAAAAAAAGCATAAATCAAAACCTGCACGCCTGATATGGTGAGCGTTACAGACATGATCACCGTACGCATGGTCTCACTGGGATACATCGCGCCAAAATCTTGTTCTTTCCATGCGGTTAATGCATCAAAAGCCCAGAAGTTCCCTGCGATGATCATCAATACACCCAACAAAATCAACAGCTCAATGGTGATGGTATCACGTATAATGGTCAACAACTGATGAGAATCAAATAACTTTAACTTAGTTCCGAGTAGCCGCGTAAACATGGCAACATGAATCAGTTGCAAACCAATCAAGGTCGTAGCACAAGCATAGACCATGGTATGAATATCAAAAGAAATCCGCATAATCTGGACCGGACCATTGTACAAAGCTAATAGCGCAATCAAACCAACAATAAAGAAAAACAATCCGGGATAAAGAAAAAGCCATCGCGGACTATAAATCAATAAGAACTTAAGATGCCGCCAGCCATCACGCCAACTATTCAAATGCGGAGGGCGTGAACGTCCATCTGGAGATAATGTTGTCGGAACTTCTACAATTCGGCATTTTTTCTTGGCAGCTTTGACCACCATCTCACTGGCAAATTCCATCCCATCGCAAACCAATCCTAGTTTTTCAATGCTTTGTTTACGAAAGCCCCGCAAACCACAATGAAAATCACCGACAGGAATAGAAAAAAACAACCGCCCCACAAATGAAAGAATAGGATTGCCTAGATAACGGTGCAAAGGCGGCATCGCCCCTTTTGCAATACCACCGGCAAAACGATTGCCCATCACCAAATCATAACCGCCTCGGAGTTTTTCAATAAAAGGGCCAAGTTGCAAAAAATCATAACTATCATCTGCATCCGCCATAATGATATAGGTTCCTTTTGCGGCATGAATACCTGCTTTTAATGCACTGCCGTAGCCCTTGGTTTGCACATCAATAACTCTAGCATGAAGCTCCCTAGCAATTTGCTGAGATCCATCGGTCGAACCGTTGTCTGCAATGAGCACTTCTGCACGTAAACCATGTTCATGGATACTTTGGTTAGCTTTACCAATACATGTTGCCAATGTCTCGGCCTCATTCAAGCAAGGCATCAAAATAGTAAATTCGATATGTA
>JAGRMV010000066.1 GCA_020441045.1 Deltaproteobacteria bacterium
GATAGCAAAAAGTAAACTTGCACCTGCAATGATCGTAGCAAGACCTGAAGGAAGTAATGCGGACAAAAACCCACTTGCGATATTTACAAGTAGTGTAAAAAGTAGAAAGTACCAGTACTCACTACGAATCGATTTGCCTTTAAAGTTTGCGTAGTTTTTGTAGACGGAAGACACGGCCTGAGAAAAAGTCATGATGTTTACCTTTCTTTTGGGTGGTGCTCATATAAGAATGGGCGATTACCTTTTGGATAACCGCCCAATACTCTTTATCGAGGATGAAGTAAGAACCTAGATTAGGGGGATCATTGAAAGATTCTTACCACAAAAAGGGCATATCTAACCCCCTCGATAAAACGTTTTCTATTTACTCGCAAATGGGGGTAATAATCAAGCATAAAATTTCATTTCGATAAAAAAAGTTTATTCGCTTATAAAAAGTGCTGCAATGATTGACGCGTAATTGTCATATATGACTTTCCTACGCAGTTTAAGGGTGGGCGTAATCTCTTCTTTTTCGATAGAAAATGGGTGGCTAAGTATTTGGAAACACTTGATTTTCTCGTATTGTGAAAGCCCAGTATTGATCTCGTCAATCACAGTTTGGAGTTGGCGCTGGACATTTGAGGATTTGGCCAAGCTATCCATATCACTTTGCATGAGGTTATTGGCCGTCTTATCGTTGGAAAAGGCAACGAAATTGGGTACGATGAGTGCGCCAATGGTTTTCTCTCCTTCTCCAACCAAACAGGCTTGATCGATCCAAGTTGATGCAATAAGCTTGTTTTCGATGGGAAGCGGCGCAATTTTTTTGCCACCGGAAGTCACGATGAGATCTTTAATGCGGTCGGTGATCCGAATATATCCATCATCATCGATAGAGCCGATATCTCCAGTTTTAAAATAGCCATCTGTTGTCATCACACTTTGGGTCTCTTCTTTGTTTTTAAAGTATCCCTGCATGATATTTGGACCTTTGATCAGGATCTCTTGCTGGTCGGAAACAGCAATATTGACGCCATCAAGGGGCAAGCCAACGGTGCCTATTTTTCTTTGCGTAGGAGGATTTACGCAGGCCACAGGGGATGTTTCGGTCAGGCCATAGCCTTGCAAGATACAAAAGCCAGCTTGATCAAAAAATTGGTAAATTTCATCAGAAAGAGCGGCGCCACCGGAAACAACAAAACGCAAACGTCCCCCCATCTGTTGACGAATTTTTTTGAAAAATAGACCATCAAAGAACAAATACAGAGGATGTTTTTTAGGGAGTGTATAGATGGCATAGGAAAACAATTTTTGCAGAAATTGCGGTTTGCTGGCAAAGGCATCCCAGATCTTTTGGTAGACCTTTTCAAGTAGTCTAGGCACAGTAATCAAGATTGTAGGTTGGACTTCACGAATGTACTGGGCAACCATATGGATATCTGGACAAAAAGCCATGGTTGCACCTTTTGACAAGATACAATAACACCCCGCAGTGCGCTCAAACATATGACTTAAGGGTAAGAAAGATAGTGTGGTATCCTCTTGATTGATTGGAATGGCTTTAAGGCTGGCAACGACATTGCTGCTGATATTGCGTTGAGATAGCATGACGCCCTTTGGCGTTCCAGTTGTGCCAGAGGTGTAGACAATACTGGCCAGTTCTTCTGGGTGGGTGTCTTTCATGTTGAGATAAAAGTCTTTGGTTGTGATGCTATGGCTAGTATTGAGAAAAGCATCCCAAGTCGATGCGTCCGGTACTTCTTCATGACCAAAAAGAATTTTGTGTGGATGGGAGATGTCTTCTATTTTTTCTGGATCATCTCCAAAAATGATCGCAGCCTCGGCGTGATCGATAATATATTGCGCTTGTTTGGCATTGATGGTCGCATAGATAGGGACTGTGATGGCGCCGACTGCTTGAATAGCCAAGTCTACAATGACCCATTTCGGGCAGTTTGAGGCATAAATGATGATGCGTTGCTGGCGCTGTATACCCAAATGCATCAAGGTTTTGGCGACATGGATCACTTGCTCCTGTGTTTGTTGGTAAGTTATATGTTGCCAGCTTTCACCTATTTTAGTCATAAAAGCGGTGCGCTGAGGAAATTGCTCACAAGTGTGAAAAAACAAACTTGGTATGGTTTGAGGTATAAAAGGCATGCACCCGCATAATACCACCACAGCATTTGCATCACAATGATTCGAAGTAAACGATTATGTGGAGGGTAGAAAACAATCGCTGATTTTACCTATGGTAATGAATCTCCATAGACGTCGGAGAGAACGTGTGCTAGTAGAGTTCGTACAATATGTCGATTCATCAAAAATTAGCTCAATTGGAAACCAAATTTGATCAATTGTCTGAGCAATTATCCGACAATGGCGTCATTGCAAAGCGTGAATTGTATAACAAGTTGACCAAAGAATATGCAGACCTTAAACCTGTGGTTGAGAAGTTTCGGAAGTTAAAAAGCTTACAAGCACAGATTGCTGAAAACACCGAAATAGCCAGATCTGATGACAAAGAATATGCTGAATTGGCCAGAGAAGAATTACCCGCACTTGAATCGAGGGTAGAAACATTAGAAGAAGAGATTCAGGTTTTATTGTTGCCCAAAGATCCTTTGGATGAAAAAAACGTCATGCTAGAAATCCGCGCTGGTACAGGTGGTGATGAAGCCGGACTTTTTGCGGCCGATTTGCTTCGGATGTACCTGCGTTATGCAGAAAAAATGCGATGGAAGGCTGAGTTGATTTCACAGAGTGATTCTGCTGGTGGCGGCGTCAAGGAAGTTATTGTGATGTTAGAGGGTACCGATGTGTACAGCCATCTTAAGTTCGAAGGTGGTGTGCATCGAGTGCAACGTGTCCCAGATACAGAAACGCAAGGCCGGGTGCACACTTCTGCTTGTACAGTTGTGGTTATGCCAGAGGCTGATGAAGTGGATGTGCATATTGATGACAAAGATCTAAAAATAGACGTGATGCGTGCGGGTGGACCAGGTGGACAGAGCGTCAATACAACAGACTCTGCTGTCCGTATTACACACTTGCCAACCAATACCGTAGTCATCTGCCAAGATGAGAAATCGCAACATAAAAATAAAGCCAAAGCATTGAAAGTCCTTCGAGCACGTTTATTAGATCAAGAGCAAGCCAAACAAAATGCAGAAATTTCAGCTACGCGTAAAAGCATGGTTGGATCGGGGGACCGAAGCGAACGTATTCGTACGTATAACTTCCCCCAAAACCGACTTACAGATCATCGGATCAATCTTACATTGCATAAACTTGAATATGTGATGGAAGGCGATTTGAATGAAATTATTACTGAATTGCGCACGCATCACCAGGCTGAAATGCTCAAAGCTGAAGGAAAATAACCCTTATCCTATAAGCAAGCAATCGCATATGACCATTGAAGAACTTATTGGTATGGGAGTCGCGTCACTCCAGCAAATGCAAATCAGCGATCCGAAAAGAGATGCAATCGTACTTTTACAGTATGTCATGCAGATGTCGCATGTTGATTTGATTACAAAATCTACCATGCAAGTCTCACAAGAGGCCGTAGAAAGTTATCAGGTTTTGCTTGCCAAGCGGTGCCAACATATTCCCGTTGCGTATTTAATAGAACAAAAAGAGTTTTACGGGTTGGATTTTTATATCACCCCATCCGTATTGATTCCAAGGCCAGAAACAGAAGCTTTGATTGATCTGTTACTTGTCCATCATCAAAAGCAAAAAATCAAAAGATTACTAGATGTAGGTACGGGCTCAGGTGTGATTGCAATCACAGCCAAAAAACATATGCCTTTGGTTGAAGTAGTTGCTGTTGATATTGATCGCGAAGCGCTTACGGTGGCAAAGAAAAATGCGCGGCGGCATGAAGTCAATGTCATGTATCAACAATCCGACTTGATGCAATATGCGCAAGGTATGTTCGACGTGATTGTGAGTAATCTGCCGTATATTGACACGCAAACAATCAAGACGCTATCGCAAGAAGTGCAAAATGAACCGATGCTTGCCTTGGATGGAGGAGAGGCAGGTATGGAGATCTTTAAGAGGTTCCTTCCACAGACGCAGCAGCACCTTGCTAATGATGGGGTGATTTTGCTGGAAATAGGATTTGATCAAAAAGCAGCAATTGTTTCATGTGCGCGTGAAAATGGGTATACAAGGGTAGAAGTGTTGCAAGATTTGCAAGGCAATGATCGCGTAGCGGTCATCCAGCGGTAAAGCAAATGTTGACTGCTTATGAGAAGTTTGGCCGAAGTTTTGTGAAAAAAATACAGGTTAAAAACCTGTGATAATTGGTAAGGAGTTGTTATGGCATTGGAAAGTATTTTGATTGATGGTCCGTCTCGCCTGCAGGGAGACGTACATATCAGTGGTGCCAAAAATGCAGCTTTACCATTGATGGCGCTGACATTGTTGACGGATCAACCATGTACGTTACGTCATATTCCGAAACTTCACGATATTGTTTCGATGTCTTCCATTTTACATTCCTTAGGGACGCAGATACACGAGGATGGATCGACCCTCACTCTCACGACAAGTGCTGTTGATAAAACGCATGCGCCTTATGAAGATGTGCGGAAAATGCGAGCCTCGGTTTTGGTCTTGGGACCCTTATTAGCTAGGACAGGAAAAGCACGTGTAGCTTTGCCTGGAGGTTGTGCAATTGGCGTTCGCCCGATTGATTTGCATCTTAAAGCTTTTGAAAGCATGGGCGCCAATATTGAAATTGAGGATGGTGATGTTGTCGCAACGCTCGATCAGGTTAAAGCATGTACAATCGTTTTTGATCGTGTGACAGTGACTGGTACTATTAATGCATTGATGGCGGCCAGTCGGGGTAATGCGCCTGTAAAGTTGACCAATTGCGCGACAGAGCCTGAAGTAACTCAAATTGCAGAAATTCTTGTGGCAATGGGGGCCAATATCGATGGTGTTGGGAGCAATACCATGACCATTGTTGGCAATAAAGATATACAGGGCTTTGATGTTACGGTGATTCCTGATCGTATTGAAGCTGGAACTTATATGGCAGCTGCGGCCATCACGCAAGGTGATATGATACTTCATCATGTTTGTGTTGAGCACCTACAAAGTGCGATTGCGAAACTTCAGCGCATGCAAGTTGGTGTTTCCATACTTGATGATCAGACGATTCGAGTTGTTGCCGATCAACCTTTACTACCGGTAGATATTCAAACAGCACCATATCCAGGCTTTCCTACTGATATGCAGGCTCAATTTGTGTCACTGCTGACCCAGGTTGAGGGCAGAAGCACAGTCACCGAAACCATTTTCGAAAACCGTTTTATGCATGTGCCCGAGCTGGTTCGGATGGGCGCGCAGATTCGTATTAAAAATTCAATGCTAAGTATTTCAGGCCGCGCCCCTTTGAAGGGAGCGCCGGTGATGGCAACGGATTTACGAGCAAGTGCTTCTCTGATTTTGGCAGGGCTCGTGGCAAAAGGACAAACCAAGGTTAGCCGTATTTATCACTTGGATCGAGGATATGAGAAAATTGAAGAAAAGTTAGCCCCACTTGGCGCCAAGATTCAACGCATCAAGTCGTAATGCGCGTGTCTGTAGGTGTAAGTGTATTTACAAATGTGGCTAAACAATATAGGTAAGCTTGCATATGTCATGGTTCGATCGATTAAAACCTCCTAAGATTACATCCAATCAAAAACGTGGGGATTTACCTGAGGGGCTTTGGGAAAAGTGTAAAAGCTGCAGCGAGATTATCTTTCATGATGATCTGAAAAAAAATCATATGGTCTGTCCGCAATGTTCTTTCCATATGCAGATTCCCACACGTGATCGGTTGGATATTATTTTGGATCAGGACTCTTTTGAGGAACTTGATGAAAATATGAAATCAGTCGACCCCTTGTCGTTTCGTGACCTCAAGAAGTACAAAGACCGTGTCAAGGCCTATGAAAAGGTTGGAGGTGAAAAAGAGGCTTATATCTATGGCCGCGCCAAAATTTCTTCACTTCCGGTGATTGTAGGTTCATTTGTTTTTGAGTACATGGGGGGAAGTATGGGGTCGGTAGTTGGAGAAAAAATTACCCGTACCTTTGAACTGGCCTTGAAAGAAGAGAAGCCTTGCTTGATTATTACGGCTAGTGGTGGAGCTCGCATGCAAGAAGGTATCTTGTCGCTTATGCAAATGGCCAAAACCACAGCTGCCTTGGCACGATTGCGCAATAACAAACTTCCTTTTATTGCCTTTTTAACGCACCCAACCACTGGGGGAGTTGCGGCCTCTATTGCGATGCTTGGCGACCTTATTATTGCTGAACCAAATGCCTTGATTGGTTTTGCTGGTCCACGGGTGATTGAACAAACGATCAAAGAAAAACTGCCTGCAGGTTTTCAGCGGTCAGAGTTTTTATTGGAACACGGGATGATCGACCAAATTATCGTGCGTAAAGACTTGAAAGCCAAGCTTCATTTTTTCTTTTCTAGTTTTATGAAAAACCGTGGCCATTGACAGGCACCAATAAGGGATTAGATTTTGAGTCGTATGAAGAACCATAATCACGATGAGCTTGTCTTGCAAGTTGAGGATCTGTTAGGTGAAGTCGCACGGTTTCGCTCTTTGTTGGAAGAAGGCAAACGAGGTCATCATATTTTGTTTAAACCCGAGATGATCAAAATGACGTTCGATCATTCGCATGAAGAATTGACAGATTTGTTAGAAAGCCAAATTGACAATATCAATCGCGTGATCAATGAAAGTTTTGATTATGTTTCGATTGAAGAAAAACAAAATTTCTTTGCTTCTCAACCGATTGAATTACAACGTGCACTCGTCTATGGATATTTTCAATTGCTCGAAAGCCAAATGACGGATTCGGAAAAAGTTTTACACTAGGACTGAATTTTTTTAAGCAGAGTGCTAACCTTTTGTTGTAGCGCTTTTTGTGTGCCATTATTGGTCAGCGTGTAGTTTGCTAGCTCGGCTTTTCTTGCATTGGGTATCTGTGAGTATATAATTTTTTGCGCTTGTTCCAACGAAATGTTATCGCGTTTGATCAGCCGCGCTTCTTGGTTTTTTTGACTAGAGACAATGGCTACTGTGGTATCAAAAAGATTTTCCATATGTGTTTCAAATAAAAGTGGGATGACAAAGAATAAAATAGGTGTCTTCTGTTTTCTATGTTTTTGAATAAGCTTTTCGATCTCCTTATGGACAAGTGGGTGCAAAATACTTTCTAGTACCTCTTTGGCCGCAGGATTGGCAAAGATGATCTCACGAATTTTTTCTTTATCGTTGGTTTGAAAGTGATTGTGAATTTCTTCTCGAATCGCTTTTTTCTTATGTAGCGCCGCGACCATTTCATCGGCATCAATCACTTCAAAACCTTGCTTGCGAAGATACTCTGTGACCATTGATTTGCCACATGCGACTCCACCTGTAATCCCAATAACATCCATATATACCAGAATATCATAGCCGTTCGATCTTGTATAAAATTACGGCTCTGGCATGTACATATTCATGCAAGTGAGGCATTAAAAAGCTCTTGTTTGGTGTCATTTCTTCCGAGTCACTGCCAAAAACATACTGAAAATCCGGCATAGGTGGGTGGGGAATCATAAATATGCCGCGTCACTGATCGAATTTGTACACCCGATAAAAACGATGGTATAGCAACATGCACTATGGATGAAGTGACCAAAAAACGCATCAAAAACTTGCAAGAGGGTGATCGAAGAGCACTTTCTCGAGTATTGAGTTTGGTGGAAGAGCAAGATGACCAGGCCTTTGAAATTTTGGAGCATTTGTTCGAGCACACGGGCAAAGGGATGTCAGTAGGTATCACAGGTCCAGCTGGTGCGGGTAAAAGCACACTGATTGATCAATTGATTCGCTTGGTTCGCAAGCAAGATCAAAAGATATCTGTATTGGCGGTGGATCCATCGAGCCCTTTTTCAGGCGGAGCTGTTTTAGGCGACCGCGTAAGGATGCAAGGTCACTGTTCTGATGATGGGGTTTTTATTCGGAGTGTCGGTAGTCGTGGCAAAAGTGGTGGTGTTTCGTTTGCAACGCGGGCGTTATTGCAAATCTTAGATGTATATGGCTCTGAATATACAGTTGTGGAGACCGTTGGAGCCGGTCAATCAGAAGTTGATATCATGAACTTGGTGGATACTACGGTTGTGGTTTTAACACCTGAGTCAGGGGACTCTATTCAAGCGTTAAAGGCAGGAATGCTAGAAATTGCGGACGTTTTTGTGATCAACAAAAAAGATCGTGAGGGTGCCAATCGTGTTGCTCACGATATCGAAATGATGCTTTCCTTGGTTCCTTCTGAGAGTCAGTGGAAGCCGCCCATTATTTTGACCAGTGCGCAATCAGGTGAGGGAGTTGCTCAATTGCTTGAGGCTTTGCAAAATCACCGAGGCTATTTGAATACACTACAAGTCGATCCGGCGCGATTGCGTCGCAAACGGAAAGCTTTTTTATATGAGATGATTCAGACCAGGTTGGCTGGATATGTCGAAGAGTGGATTGACCGTGATCCACACCGAAGAAAAGCTTTGGAAAGTACAGATGAACCTAACCTATACAAAATGGTAAAAGAAGGTATCGCGGCCTGTTTAAAATCATAAAAAGGTAACAATCCTTAACAGTTGCGGAGAAAAGCAGAAATATATTTAAATAAATGCTCAGGTTGAGATACAATAGGGGGGACATGGTAACCGATCATGAAGTTGCAAAAAGAAAAGCCCGCGCGATAGCCTCAGATATTCTCTTGTACCATAAAGATAAAGTCAGACAAGGACTTGAGGATGATAATCTATTTGAAATTTGTTCAGAAGAGATTCAAGAAGGTCGTGAGTATTATAACAAGCTTGTTGCTCCAGAACTTCTTGATACGACGAATTATTACGATAGAGCTCTGGTAGATGTTCTGATTAGAAGAAACTCTGATTTAGAAACCAAAATTTGGTAAGGTCGCTGCCTGGATTCAAATATAAAGAGTTTGTTTGCATAAAGGTAGAATCCTACTATAATTTGTAGATATGAGGTTAGCCCAAAAATCAATACTGTTGTGTTGTTTGGTTTTTTTATGCTCATGTGCGTCAAAAAAAATGCAATCAACCATTTCGACGTTGGAGACTGAAAATGCTGTATTGAAAAATAAGCTCAAAAAGTCTGAGCAAACTTTGGCAGAATTAGAAGAGGAAGTCACTTTCTTAAAAGGACGCAGTCAAAAAAGTGAGTTAAAGCAAGCACCCGTTGTGCATCGTATACAGCCCCGCCCAGAAATAACTTCGGTTGATCACACTCAGGATGCATTATTTGAAGAAGATATTGCTCCAGAGCAAGAAACGCTTGTTTTTACCAATAAAGATTTGGAAAAAATGGCTTGGGGAGAGCCTGCAAAAACCACACAAAAAAACCAGGATACACCTGTATCACAAGCCAAAAAAGATTATGATGCTGCTTATCATGCGTTTCAGAGCAAAGACTATGATCAGTCTAGGGCTCTCATGCTAGGTTTTATCGATCGTTATCCAAAGCATGAGTACACAGATAATGCGCATTTTTGGATTGGTGAGACCTATTATGTGCGTGAGAAGTATCAAGAGGCGGATGTGTATTACAAAAATGTGATTCGTGATTTTCCCAAAGGCAACAAAGTCCCAGATGCGATGTATCGAGCCGCTGCATGTGCCATGAAACAATCAAAAACAAGTATTGCCAAGCAATCGCTAGAAATTTTGATTCAAAAGTATCCAACAACCGTGGCAGCTGCGAAGGCTAAAAAAACGTTAGAAACATTAAAATAGGGTGACCGTGATGAAGCATAAAACAAGCAAATGGATATTAGCCTTTTTATTACTGGCGGCGTCACCGGCAATGGGGCAAGGTGAAGAGGTTACTTTAGAAGTCACTGAAACGCTCGAGACCGAGAATTTATCTGCTCCAGCCAATGGGGAATTGGTTCTTACCGACAAAGGGGAGATAGAAGAATTTTCTGTAGACAAAATCTATGTTATCCAACCTGGTGATACATTATGGGATATATGCTCGCTGCTGCTTGATGATCCCTATTATTGGCCTAAACTCTGGTCGCTCAATCAGTATATCAAAAATCCGCATTTGATTTTTCCAGGTGATCAATTGGTATTTACATCGGGTACCGAGTCGGCTTTTCCGAATTTAGAGATTATTCAGGAAGACGAAGAAGAAACCATGTTTGAAGTGGTGCGTGGAGAAAAAAAACCAACCAAAGAAGATGAAATCTATAAGCCCATTGCAGATCCATTTGGGACAACAGTTGTAGAAAAAAACGTAGATACGGGAACAGGCGTGTCTA
>JAGRMV010000067.1 GCA_020441045.1 Deltaproteobacteria bacterium
TATTTGGATTTCATATCCTTCTAGAAGGTGAAACAGAAGTCCGCAAAGGCAATGAAAACATCCACTACTACTCATCTCCCAATATTCTGGATGAAGATGATTTTTTTCGGGTGAATTATAGGAGTTTTTCATTACGGTCGAAGGGTCCATCGACGGTTTTATTTTTAAACAAAGCTGGATACCAAAATATATTTCAACGGGATAGCATGATTGCCATTGCTTTTTTGTGGCATTTTACCCAGTCTCTGGCCCAGAAAATTGACGGTTGTATTGAAGAAATTCTACTGCAAACCCCGAATGAACGTTTCATGGAAGAGCTTGATCAAAAACACGAAGTATCCAATTTGCGCAAATTGACCGATCAAGAAATTAAAGCATTTTCTTTGCTTTTTGAGCCTATCTATCTAGAAAGACAGGATAAAGTGTATTCGGCACATGATGATCGTATTTATTTCTACATACTTGTAGATGGAAGAATTGAGTGTACCCATCCAAATCGACACCCAATTACAATCCAGCGGGGCGAATACTTTGGTGAAATGGTTTTCTGTGGACCAGGCTATCAACATCTTTACGACGCCCATGTAATATCAGATGAAGCAACGCTTTTACAGATTTCTCACAAGCAACTCTCTGGCCTTTCGCAGTTTAAAGAACAAGATCAGAAATTTTTAGCTGACATGCTGGTACGTATCCTATCGAATAAAAACAAAGAGCTTAGAGAGCTTTTGTACCAAGCCAGATATCTGAAAAACAAAGGATAAAAAAAATCCCCTGACCAGCTCTCTGACCAAGGGATTTTAAGAAAACTTCTATGTACGTATACTACTTCTATAGTGAAGAGTTACGTGCTGAAAATGTGTTGATGCCAAGCGGAGCTTTTTTGCTTCGCGAACCTACAGCTCCGACAGACTTTAGATCTGGTCGAGCTGATGTAGCTCCTTGCGGTGCCTTGGCGACCAAAGCTGCATCTGAATTCATGGACTTGGCTACAATAACTTTTTCTACTTCTTTTAGCAGTTTTTGACGACGAATACCTCGATAAGCAACACCATACTTATCTGCAACATTTCTCAACTGAAAGAAATCCATATTCCCTAACATCACTCTAGTAATTTCTGCAAATGTCATTTTTCCTCCTTGTATACCTGCCAATTTGCAAGTTTTATTCTTCCCTACTTGAAAAGAATCATAAACCCGGAGTCACAAAACGGGCAACTTTTTTTTCAGCTTTAGCTACATACATTCTAGAAAAAATGAATTAACCTGCTGATATTAAAAACTATTTTACTTCGTCACTGCAAGATATCACATAACGACTATCGCCTTCTGTAACATCACCAACAACAAAGCGAGATTCTCCACTGGCTTGTCCTACCTGCGCATATGCATCATCACAGGTTCCGCCAGTCATATACACCGGAATTGCAGCTGCATTCCAAGCCAACGTAGCCATATTTTGGTAATAATTCAGTTGTTGTGTTGCTGTAAAGTTCATTGCAGCCAGGCGCGCATCAATTTGTGCAACCGGAATCATTGCCCGAGACATCAACACGTTAAGAATACCATTGCCTAACCGAAGCCCCACGTTTTCAGGAAGGTTTTTAAAGTTTTCCCATGTTCTTTGAAAATCTTCACGAATCACTTCGTTTTCTTCAGCAATATTACGTTTTCCCCAATATGTTCCATATTTGATAACATAGCATCTAGGACACGATCCTTCATACTTTTGAAGCGCTGTTTGAACAAGATTAGGCCGACCATTGATATGATAATTGAGTACGTTATTGGCTTGCGTTGCACCCACAAGATAGCGCATATCAACATTGTTACAGTTGCCAAAATTTACAGACTCATCCATGTATGCAGAAGGATTCTGACAAAACTCATTCATGTTATTAAACGTATGATACTGACCTAAATTCTGATTGTACCCACTGATCCACTGCGGATCTGCCATATGAAATTGATTGTAATCAAAAACATACCCTGCCCCTTGGTTGTTGTTGCCAAACAAATTGCCAAATAGTGTGGTCTGAGGTTGATATTGAAAATAATTTGGCCCAAAACCACGTGACATATAGTGATGAAACACGCGTTGACAACGTGGTGTACACTGCCCATTTGCACACAAATACTGACATTGCATGGCTTCTTGGGGGGTGGTTTGGAAACTAAAAAATGCACTTCTTTGCACACGCCCAGTTTGGGTCACTTTTGCCGTAGGCGCCAACGTTACATTGGCATGATTGCCCTGTCCGGTTCTTACACCAGACTGCTGTCCTGCACATCCAGCAAGTAATATTGTCATCAAACCAGATACAACAAATACATATGTCGCGTGCTTGTTGGTCATTTTAGAATTGCGCTCCTACTGAGATGTTGTCACAGAAATTACCTTGAATGGTTGCGTCAATAAGAATCATATAAAACTGAAAACACACCCTTCCGCCAGAATAATTTGAGATTTGCGAAAAGTTTGCATAACCATCAACAATGCCCCGCTCAATGCCATCCAGCGTCACTCTGGGCCAGACAGATGATGGGTGCAATGCAATGTTTTTACCTAAATTTTGATCAATATAGAAGGCATCAAAAATCTCAAATGTTACCCCATCAGAAATTGAGCTTGTTGTTCGAAAACGTCCATAGCATCGTACAGGCGAGTTCGATCCTGAAAACGCATAGTCAGCCTCACAGATTGTATTGCGAAGACTATACTCGATGTCTGAACCTGCAATTTGCAAAATAACCGTATTTCTTGGTTCCGTTCCGCACGCCATCAAAAAAGCCAGTACAAGCAAGCCGGTATATTTTAGTCCTAGATTTTTCATATCCTATCTCCTTGCCCTTTTAGAGCAGCTCCCCCTAAATCAGCAAGAGTTGTGCCAAAAACTGCGTCGCCTAAATTATTGTAATCAAAAGATTTTTTTTCGCATTTACCTATCCTTGCTGGGGTATCAGGTCCCAGATCAAATAGGCAAATGGGGCTTTGGTGTCTCATTGTCCATATCTATATTATATATCGCGTCAATATGTCAAGGTCTGATTATTGTAATATTTGCGGTGGTCACCCGGACTACACCAAAGACAATTTTTAGTGACTACTGTCCATCAGGTATTTTTTACCGTACTTCTCCCAAAGCGCCTCTTTGGCTTGTTGATCGCTGTGCAAATCCCTTTGATAATTTTTCTGTAGCGTTAACCCACTTTTATCCCACCAAAGTTTGATTTTTTTGATTTGACGATTTCGTCTAGTCTCTGGTTCTTTGTATGCGTATCCTTGTGGCAAATGCAAAGGATAAATCTTTCCGAGCGCCGCAAAAGCGTTGCCACGCACATTCGGATTAGAATGATTGAGTAATTCAATCAGCACAGATGTTGCTTCGAAAGCTTGCAAATCGCCCAAGGCATAGATGACAAATGTATTGATATCGCGATCGTTAACGTATTCTTGTAACAAAGGAATGCTGTCTACGTCCTTGATCTCACGAATAAACTCAACCGCATCAATGCGAAAACTTGAATTTTCATCTTTGATTTGTTTATGTGCATAATCTACAGATTCTTTTTTGGTCGAAAACTGACGGACCTGCATGAGAAACATTTTATTTCGTTCACTGGCCCAAATGGTAAAAGAAAAAAGCAATATCCAAGCAAAAACAATAAAGTTCTTCATCATGCTACCATTGTAAGGGATCTGCATGCAAAACTCAAACTTGGAAGAACCATCCTAAAGATAGTCTATACAGAAAGCAAGGTGTAGATTGGATACCCACTTATTTTTTCACGTCCTGCCAAATCTTTGAGTTCCATCACAAAACTGATACCGGCAATTTCACCACCGCATTTTTTCACCAACTCAACTCCAGCTTGCGATGTTCCACCTGTAGCTAACAAATCATCCACAATCAAAACTTTTTGACCGGCTTGAATCGCATCTTCGTGAATCTCTAATGTATCCTGACCATACTCTAATGAATACGTATGCGAATGCGTCTTTGATGGTAATTTTCCTTGCTTACGGATAGGTACAAACCCTGCTCCTAATTCATTGGCGATTGCTGAACCAAGGATAAATCCCCGTGCTTCAATTGAACATACAGAAGCAATTCTCTGCCGATGAAAGGGCTCACACATCGCTTCAATCACATTGCCAAATTCAACTGGATCCTGAAAAACCGTGGTCAAATCATAAAACTTGATCCCTTCCTTTGGAAAGTTATCAACGGTCCTAATTTTTCCAATCAAACTATTCATTTCAATCATATACGCCTTTCAAGTTTCCTGTCATATATACACTACGCGACGGATTTTGCTTCAAAAATCGTTTCTTGCGTATGAACATTTTCCTGATCCAGCCGGACAGAAACCGTTCTAGACACACCCGGTTCTTCCATGGTCACACCATACAAGTTGTTGGCCATCTGCATGGATCCTTTGTTATGCGTGATTACAATAAACTGGGTTTTTTCAGACATTTCTTTGACCATCGCTACATAACGCAAAACATTGGCATCATCCAGAGGCGCATCAACCTCATCCAAAACACAAAATGGCGGCGCTTTGTATTCGAAAATAGCAAACAACAGTGAAATGGCTGTAAGTGCCTTTTCACCACCTGAAAGCAAGTTCATGTTTTGCAGTTTTTTGCCCGGTGGTTGTGCAAATATATCAATGCCTGTCTCCAGAATATTTTCAGGATCGGTCATGGTCAATCGCGCCTTTCCTCCTCTGAAAAGTCGTGGAAAGATTTTTTGGAACCTTTCATTGACTTCGTTATAGGTCACCTCAAACTTTTCTTTGGTGGTTTTATTGATGGTTTTAATGGCATCCATGAGCGTGGCCAGAGATTTTTCCAAATCCTGTTGCTGCGTGGTTAAAAATTCGAAGCGTTCTTTGAGCTCTTCTATTTCATCAATCGCTGCAAGGTTAACATTGCCAAATCGTTGTACTTTAGATTTTAATGTTTCTCTCTGCTCACGATAACCACTGATATTTTCTGATGTCAGTTCGAATGCATTTTCATCATTTTGAATTTCAGCTATACAATCAAGCAATGATTTTTCATAAATTTCATGCGTTTGGTTTTGTAAGTTTTCCATTTTTACAGCAATCTCACTTAAACTCACGCGCACATCATTCACATTGTTTTGCACTTCCTCTTTTTTCTTACGTACTATTTTGAGATTGGCTTCAATCTCTCGAATGGCTTCTCCTAATTTTTCATGCTTGTTTTTTAAATCTGCATTCGACTGTTCCTGCGTTTCATACGATCCCAATGAAGCGGTCATTTTTTCTTCAAAGCTAGCAATTTTCTGTTTTTGCGCAGCAATATTTTCGACATGCCCAGCGACTTCTTGGGTGAGGCGCTGTTTTTGGGTAGCAGCACTTTCAATGGACTGCTCGGTTTGCAGTTTTTCGCGACTTAAGCTGTCGGCTCTTTCCAAAATACCTGTCAACTTGAGCTGATACGTATGAATTTCTTTTTGATAGTTTTCAAAGTCTTCTTTGCTTTGTTGGTAGGAAGTACTTTTTGTAGCAATTTCTTGTTCTAGCAAGACAACTGCTTGTTCTGCTTTATCTAGCGTCTCCTGAAGGGCTTTCACCTCTTGCTCTGCTTATTCTATTTTAGTCTTGTAAGCATCAATTTGTTCAATATGCTGTGCTTTTTGTTTACTCAAAAACTCAACCTTGTCATTGAGTTTTTGAAGTCGTAAACCCAATTCAGAACTTTTTTGGTCTTCTTTTTTGATATCTGCTGCAATTTGTTCAAGATGTAATTTCAGTTGTTCAAATTTACGCCCAATGGTTTCTTTTTCTTCGGACAAACTTCTGTATTTCTCACGTAGTGGTGTGAGCTCATGGGTGAGACCTTCAATTTCTTGCCGAACTTCAAGGTCACCATGGGCCTCGCTCCATGGACCAACATGTAACATTCCAGTGGCTTCGACATAGTCACCTTCAAGCGTCACAATGTTATTTCCTGGATGCTGTTTTGATACCTCGATCAAGTTTTTGAGATTTTCTACGACAAAAACAGAGCGTAGTTTCGCAACAACTGGCAACTGCGCAGAGCCGTCGACTGTAACCCACTGATCAAGTGTTCCTTTTACATCAGGATGCGATAGCATTGCTTGATTTGTGGGCGTGGTTGTATTGGTCAACACCAAAGCACGAGCTTGCTGGTCATCTTTTAAATAAGTGACGAGATCTGAAGCGTGACTGATATCATCGATCACAATGCTCTCAATCCAGTCTGCAAGCGCCGCCTGCACGCACTTCTCATATCCCTCTTCAATATGAACCAACTCACCGAGCACCCCTTCTACGCCTTGAAAAGCGTTCTCATGATGGTGTCTTTTCATAATATTTTGAACTGTCTTGGTATATCCTTGATAATTCTTGGTAAACTCAGTTAATGCATTTAATCGTGATTCTTTTTCCTGCATGACTGTACGTACTTCAGATAGTTGTTTTTCAACCTCCATCTTTAACGCTTCAGTATCTGCCAATTCATTTTCAATTTGCTGTTGATTTTCTTGGAATCCAAAACACATCTGTTTGACTTGATCAAAGGTAACCTTGACTTCTTCTGCCTCGGTTTCTGCATGGGTCATTTCATCCACAAATGAAACCAAAGCCTCGTTGGCCTCTCCCATATCTTTTTCGATACTGGTTATATTATTCTTTAGTGAGTCAATTTTACTTCTGCATTCAGTTCTCGAGGTCACATAGCCAATGTGTTTTTTCTTGGCCTCATCTAATGCAGATTCAATCATGGAAAGCTGCCCTTTTTGCGCATCAAAAAGGCCCTTTTTCTGTTCCAGTTCTTGATGAATATCGGTTTTGGATTGATCAAGTTCAGAAAGTTCGGTTTTGATATTTTCAAACCTGATGCGCATCGCTTTGACATCAGCATCCAGCTGGGTCATTTTTTCTTCATCTACAGCCTGTTGTTTTTCAGAATAGGAAATCGAATTTTTGCAGCTGGTAATTTCGTGTTCAATACCTTGAATATCGGATTTTTTGGCAAATAAATCTTGTTGTGATTGTTGAAATACATTTTCAACTTCGTCCAGCTCAAGTCGTTTGTTTTCAAATGTTGACTCAATATCAGATAATGATGTCTCAATTTCTGTTAGTGCAAGATGTAAATTTTCATCTTGCGTAATCAACTCATTTTTCTTGGTTTGATAAATACTATACTCGTATGCATTGAGCTGAATATCGAGTGATTCAAATTCTTGCTTGGCAATACGAAACTTTTCCGCTTTTTTAGCCTGCCGTTCCAAAGATGCAATTTGTTTTTCTAATTCTTTAATAATATCTGTGACACGCAAAAGGTTCTGCTTGGTCGAATCCATTTTACGAAGTGCAGCTTTCTTACGATGTTTATATTTTGTGATTCCTGCAGCTTCTTCAATCATCAAGCGACGATCTTCTGGCCGGCCCGATACAATTGCGCCGACTTTCCCTTGCTCAATAATGGAGTACGAACTCTGACCTATGCCAGTATCTAAAAACAAATCCGTAATATCGCGTAAGCGACATGGCGCTTTATTGATAAAAAACTCGCTGGAGCCATCACGAAATATGCGTCGGATGACAGTAATTTCAGAAAATTCATTGTACTGCGTAGGCGCTTTTTTTTCAGTATTTTTTAATTTTAATGCAACCTCCATCATACTGGATGGGGGACGTTTTTCACTACCTGCGAAAATAAGATCTTCAGAATTTTTGCCACGCAGCTCTTTGTAGCTAAGCTCACCGGTGACCCATTTTAGTGCATCAACCACATTACTTTTACCACAACCATTGGGGCCTACAATACCGGTAATGGGAACATCAAAAGACACTGTGGTTTTATCCAAAAAAGATTTAAATCCAGATACTTGTAGTTGTTTTATTCTCACAATAACCCCTTTACGGTTAAGCTACACAATGACCTTGTCCACATGTGTCTATCAGAAGTGGAGGGGTGTTTACTACCAGAATTATCATGAAAAATTCAAGCATAAAGTGCCATACAATATATTGTATGGCAACTCCCTTAAATCATTGAATCATTTAACAAGCATCGGTAAACAAACCAGGGTATATCCATCGATATCGATTCCCACTGTACCAAAGCAAACTTGTTGTTACTGAATAATTTTACTTACACGCATTGAGTTTAGACTAATGCGTCCAACCGCTCCTGATCCTCTGTAAAGGACATACGCATGCTGATAGTCTTTATTGGCCTTTTGAATAACAAAACTGCGATAGGCTAAACTTCTGGCCGTTGTGCGAATCGGTGTCGTACCTTGCACGGTTGCAAACGTAAAAAAATCACCGGTTGTGACCGGCTTGTCCAGAGAAGACCTAATATAAAGCGCAATTTCACCACCATCACTTTCGTATTGAAGATCTCGCCCTACTCTAGCTAATTGTACACCAGACTTTGAGCCGATCGCCAGATATGTATCATGGGTCCGAGCAGTGACAACTTGATTTCCTGAAAGAGATGGCGCGATCTTGAGTGTAAGCTCTGTGGTAGAATTGATTTGATCAACCTCATACAGATCATCATCGATTTCAATATATTCTCCAACTTGTAAGGTTGTTTTGGACAAATCTACAGCAGTGAAGGTCACGACATCAGAGGCAATGGTCACATCAACGTTATTCAAACCTGGAATGCTCCCTTGATAGATCAATTGCCACTGCTCGGTCAATGTTCGGTTATCAAATGTGCCAACAGAAACCAATTCGGGCGAGGAAGGAGCCCCTGTATCATAAAACTCTACCCCGCTAAAATCAGCATCAACGCCCGTATCTGTATCGACCACTGAGAATGTTTCCAAATTTACCAGCGCAACGTTCCCAGATTGCAAGGAAACCAAGGCAAACATCACACCATCATTTTCAAAAATATGCACGTCATTGGGCTGACTTTCAAAACGTAAACTACCTTGGGTATCACCGGCAGCATCGTTCCAACGCACAAGCCTATTGTCAGTGGCGCCAATTGCATAGGTATATACACCATCTTGTACAGCCTGGATCACTCGCATTGCGCTCTGATCTGCTAACGTCATCAGAGTCAACGTATCATTCTCTATGTCATAGACTTCAACCTGGTTGCTTGCAGCATTTACAATATATATTTTGTCATCAGCTTGGCTGAGTCTGGTTGGCGCCGTCAATGTCAAAGCTTTCGTTGTCGTAATGGTCAACGTATCCAAGTCAAATACAATCAAAGAATCTGCATCATTGGTTAAAATGGCCAGAGTGCGGCCGGCTATTACCATATCTATAGGCTTACTTGGAAGTTCTAGCGGATTGCCTTGCAAGGTCGAAAAATAAAAGCGATCCGCATCACTTAATTTCAAAGATCCTGCCTGGACCAAAAAAGAAAGTTCATTGTTATCTGTTTCATACGTCTGACCCACGCGCGCTCGCGAAATTTGTTCGCCGGATTGAGTACCTGTAACCTTAAAACGTTGATCTCCACTATGTCTAACAATCCAACTTTCAATCCCTTGCGCTGTCTGATTGAGCATCAAATCTTGCAGTGAAGCGTCTGATGATGCCCCCACATTAAAAAACAACGGTTGACTGGATGACATATAGTTGGTCGCCCCCAAATCCAATACATCCCACTGTATACTATCTTTGTTCACAAAAGCTGTGTCGGCAAGGGCAAATCCCCAAACCACATGATCTTGCGCATCGGCAACAAACACTCTATGCGGTGAAACTTGATCATCGATAGCGATTGCAACGGGCTTGCCGCCAGCCGGAATGGGTGTACGATCCCACTGATCACCTTGCTGGGTATCGATGATTTGATCATCAACGACATCCAAAACAACCACCGCTCTTGCTTGTTCATCTAATACGTATGCCAGACGCATACTGTTACTACTACCGGTAGTGATGGTTTCATCCGAGATCGCAATGGCGATAGGCTTGACAAGTGGCGTTCTTTTGGCCGTATTGCTCTGTGAGCAGTGACAAATCCAGATGCAGATGACAATAAGACAAATATTTTTCCAAACCTGCATTTACTTGATCTCCTCAATCTCATCCAGCAGGATTGCATCAATGCGAGTTAGCGAATTAGAAAACGCATTGAGTGAAAACACCTCATCGGCAATTGTATCAAAATACAATGTTGAAGGCCCTATTCCTTCCGACAATGTCAATCGATCGGTCACCGTCCATGAACTGGTATCGACTTTCACGACTTCATTGGTCTCCTGCAAACCAACAAAAACAGCGTCCTCTGTCTGATCAAAC
>JAGRMV010000068.1 GCA_020441045.1 Deltaproteobacteria bacterium
TGCGCATATTTTACAAGGCAATGCAATCAAACCGGAGCTGTTACAACAGTGGGAAAATGAATATCTTCAAGAATTCAAACTTGCAGAAAGATCGTATGCCGTGCTCCTAGAATACAATGAGCCATCACAAATCCCCGTCGATGACTTGAACATCCTCGAATTTTTATCACAGCTTTATTTTGCAAGGCCAGGCAAACCTGAAGAAATAGTCCTCTCAAAGGAGCACATTCAAAAAATATCGATCCAGCATGGCTCACTCACCCAAGCTGAACGCAAAGCCATTGAGTCTCATGTTACCTATACGTATCACTTCTTAAAACAAATTCCATGGGTGCCAGATTTGCAAAACGTTCCCGAAATAGCCCATGCCCATCACGAAAAGCTTGATGGTAGTGGCTATCCTCAAGGATTGACAGAAAAAACCATCCCCTTTCCTGCCAAGATCATGGCGGTTGCGGATGTATTTGATGCACTGGTATCGCGGGATCGTCCCTACAAAAAAGCCATCTCTGTCAAAGATGCTTGTAACATTTTGATCGCTGAAGGTGCTAAAAACAAATTAGATGCCGAGTTAATTCATGTTTTCATTCAAAAGCACGTCTATAAAAGCACAAAACCGCATATCAAATAGCCTTGCTGTCAGTTCCCATCCAAAAACCAGTTGACGCAACAGGTCTTGTCTGTATATAGTTCGCAGATGCAACAGGTCAAGGGGATAATACTGTTATATACACTACTGTTGAGCCCATATCTTTGGGCACAAACTTATTTTGGACCATCCCAAAGTTCAACACATGATCATGAGCTGATCCAAAAATTTGAATCGGTAATATGCGATTTAGATACAAAGTTGCCTTTAAATCTCTATGGGTACGCAACTGGCCTCTACAATCTACAACCAAATGCAACACCTGCAAAAGGCATGTGGCCGCAAAATCTGGCATCTATCGAAGATGGATACAGCTCCACAGACCTTGCTTGGTTCATATACAATGCATTTATCGATGAGGGATTTGTCGCAACGATCGTGCGCGGAAAAGACCAGCACAATTACTGGGGTGAGCATGTTTGGGTCGAAGTAAAAGTTTTACAGCAGTGGATCCAAGTTGACTTTACGCCCTATTATCGAAGGGCCATGCCATTTCTCCATGACACCTCTCTTCAACATACCTCGATAACAAGAGGTCTTGAAAAAACCGCTTTTTCATCTTGGAAAGAAACGCCATTCATTGCACTGCCGTATGCACCGGGTGACAATATGCCGCTTGGTATGATTGTCGATATTGATATACCAAGAGAGATAGAATTTTTTCTTGTGGTCGAATCGATACAAAACAATACTGTAAAGCTAATCGGTCGTGTATTTCAGAATACCTATGCTACCACGACCTTTAAAGAGCAAACTCCGCTATATAATGTCGTGGTAGAAATCGACTTGCAAAAAATGAAAACGTGGATTCGCGCCCAAGAAGATAGTTCCTGCCTAAGCCAAGACTGTACACGTGATATGCTAGCCCAAAGAGTTGACATCCAAGAAGATGGCACTGGTTTTTTCAAATCACATATGGAGATCAGTAGGGTATATAACAAAGAACTCGATGCCAATGACGCTTCACAGCTTGAATATCTGCTTGTTAGAGCAGCACTTGCAATGGTGCTTCCAGATCTAGTGCAAACGAAAAAAGAATAAAAACCACCCCCTATACATTGATATGATTCTGGTCTGCTTGCAACCACTCAAAAATATGACCATACTTTGGCATGATTTGCATCCGCATTGCCAGAAAACCAGGTAACTATCAGCTTTTTGATTGTTTTGCTAAAAACGCATCGAGTATGGCTTGGTTGGCTTTGGTGATTTGTCTAATTTTCACACCACACCCTAAACCTTCTTGACGCCATACGACCTCACATTTTGCTTCTAGCAAAGAATCCGTATTTGGCAATGATATTTCAACACGAACTGCCGTCCCGACAAATGGCGGTTGCTCCATGTTTATTTGAAAGCCTCCCCGAGAGAAATTTTCAGTAAAAAAAATTCCTTCTTCATCACCTTTGATCACCTGCACTTTGGCCGTGATCGGTATACGTAGAGACTTTCTCTTTTCTTCGAAACTCATAGCATCATTCTAAGCTTTTTTAGATAGCTTGCAAAGAGCTTCTTTCAATAAAGCAACGCCTTCAATGATAGCTGCCTCCGAAAGCCCGTAACTCATTCTTATATGTCCCGGTAAGCCGAATGCACTACCAGGCACCACCGCCACCCCAACCTCTTCTAACAAGTATGCACACAAATCAATATCTGTCTCAATCTTACCCGCCACAGAGGACACACCAAGAACGCGCTCCACTTCAGGAAAAATATAAAATGCCCCTTGCGGTAAAATAACATTGATTTCGGGAATATCTGAAAGCAACCCGAAAATCAGATTCCGTCTTTTTTCAAACGAATTTCGAAACGGATTTTCCTGTCTTTCTTCTTCTTGAATGGCCTGCAACGCTGCATATTGCGAAATGGAACAAGGATTGGACGTCACCTGAGACTGGATTTTTTTCATCACAGATACAAGTTCTTGATTCGCTAGGGCATAGCCAATACGCCACCCCGTCATTGCGTGTGACTTTGATACGCCATTGATAATAATCAATCTCTCTTTAGAAATCTTCGGGTGCTGAGAAATCGCTTGAAAACGACCTTCAAAAACAAAATGTTCATAAATATCATCACTTAACACGAAAATATCTGGATGGGCGACAAGCAGCTCTGCCAGCTCGTCCATAAAAGCTTTCGAATAAACCGCTCCAGATGGATTGCATGGGCTGTTCAATACAATCAGCTTGGTATTTTCTGTAATTGCAGCCGCAATCGCTTCAACAGAGGGCACAAAACCTTGCTCAATCGAGGCCGAAACTTCAACCACTTGTGCACCCAGCATCTCAACCATGCCTTTATAGGAAACCCATGCTGGTGTTAAAATGATGACTTCATCTTCCGGGTTGAGTAGCGTATAAAACGTATTGTAAATCGCCTGCTTGCCACCATTGGACACAATCACTTCGTCAACATCGTATGTTCGACCGTACACCCGCTGGGCTTTGGCAACAATCTCCTGGCGAAGTTCAAGAATGCCAGCTGAATCGGTGTATCTGGTTTTGCCAGAGGTAATGGCTTCTATACCAGCTTGCTGTATGGATGCGGGCGTATCTCCATCTGGTTCACCAGCAGTAAAGTTGAAAACTTTTTTTCCCGTCGCCGCAATGGCTTTGGCTTTTTGGTTGAGTACCAACGTTTGAGACGGAGACAATTTGAGTAATTTTCGATTGATATTCACGCAAACTTCCTTTCTAAACTCTCACAAACCATACCAGGGACCATTTCTCTCACACTTCCTCCTAGTCGCGCAATTTCCTTGATGAGGGTAGAGCTAATAAAAGAGTATTTTGAATCGGTCATCATAAAGAACGTTTCAATCTCAGCATTCATGGTTTTATTGGCCAAAGCCATTTGAAATTCATATTCAAAATCAGAAACCGTACGCAACCCACGAAGCACTGTCCTATATGATTTTTTTTCAAGGTAATGCACCAACAACCCTTCAAAGGTTTCAACACTTACCTGACGATTTGTCGCATAAATCGAATCAATCAATGCATGACGTTCTTCAAATGTAAACAATGGATCTTTACTCGAATCTTTTGACAGCGCAATCACCACACGATCGAACGCTCCTGTAGCGCGCTTAACAATATTGGTATGACCCAACGTAATCGGGTCAAAAAAACCTGGATAGACAATGACCGATTCACTCACTTTACTTCCTCCAGATGTTGATAAAAATGCAAAATGGAATCTCCCACCCGATGTTCCCGCGCTAATACGAAATGATCACTCACTAACGTTTTAGAACGGCGATCTCTTTGCAAAATAATGGTTCCGCCTGTTTGTAATAAATTTTGCTTGGCAATCATAGGAAATAATTCTTCCGCAATATCCAAAGCGAAAGGTGGATCCATAAAAATCAAATCAAACACACCTTTCACTTTTTTCAAATGTGCAGGAAGCGGACCATGTAATACTGAAATTTGATCCAGTATGGTCAAGTCTTCGGCATTTTTTTTGATCAACATTACATTGCGTCGATCATGTTCCACACAAACAACTTTTTTTGCGCCGCGACTAAGCGCTTCAAACGCAATCGCTCCCGTACCTGTAAACAAGTCCAACACAATGGCATCATCAAATTTGGCTGCCAAAATGTCAAATAAAGCCTCTTTGACTCTATCTGATATGGGCCGAACTGTTTTACCGCCTTTGGGACCATCAAAAGTCCTTCCTTTGAGTTTCCCAGCGCCAATTTTTAAAAACATTCTAGATTCAAACATGCGCATAGACCATACCAACGGATTGATAGATTCGGCAAGACAATCTATTATTTTACCGTAACCAGACAACGTTGTATTTTATATAAATGCATGCCCCCACATTTTCCACTCACCCCTATGAAAAAGTTTTTGATCGCAACCTAACAGGTATAACTTTCAAAAGAGTATACCTATCAAACAAGGAATCTGGCTCTGTATTTTATTGCCTAACTTGTGGCAATCATTTAAGATAATAGCTATTGGCCTTAAGCCTTAGCATTGGAAGGAATACCATGGCAAAAAAAATCTTAGTGGCAGATGATAGTATTGTCATACAAAAATCAATTGGCATCACATTTGCCCAAGAAGACTTCGAAGTGAAATTCGTTAGCAATGGCGAAGAAGCGCTTTCAACCTGTGCAACCTTTCAGCCCAATATTGTTCTTGCTGATGTCACCATGCCCAAGCTAGGTGGTATTGACTTGACCAAGCAACTCAAAAGTTCCCCCCAAACACAAAACATCCCTGTGTTACTGCTGGCTGGTTCTAGAGATGACGTCAATGCTGAAAAGGCGCACAACTGTGGGGCCAGTGATGTTGTGCAAAAACCGTTTGATTCGAACGAATTATTGCAAAAAGTAAACGAAATCATCAGTCAAATGCCAACACTACAAAATAAAGCTGCGTCAAAAGTATCTACATTTGATCTAGAGGATAGTTCCCCTTTTGCGCAGAGTATGGACGAGATCGAATTGGATGTTGAAATTCCTATCGCGGCTGATGATGAAGAGATCGAAACCTCAAGTTTCACACCCTTTAGTATGGATGAGGGGGATAGTTTAGACCTGACCGAACTACCAGCAGATGCACTCGATGCAACAGCCAACTCAAGTCTAGAACCTGAAAATGATATTTTAAAAACAGAGGTTCATTATAAGCTAGATGAATACAATACAGACGGATCGATCGAACTCAATGGTGATGCCGTATCTGTGCAAGAGGAACCCGATGAGATCGAATTCGACATGGATCTCACTCCCGAACTCGAAAAAGAAGATATTTCTAGCATTGAACTGCACAGCGAACAACCCAGCCCCATTGAAGAACCTTTGCCAGTATCTCCTACACCAGAGACAAGTACTTCTTCCCCTATCGCTCTTGCTCCGCAAGCGCAGGTTGAGCTCTCTGATGCCCAAATCGAGAATATTGTCACACGTGTTTTCCAAAATGTGATAGAGCGTATTGCCTGGGAAGTAGTCCCAGATCTTGCGGAAAGAATCATCAAAGAAGAAATTCAGAGGCTTACGGGTGAAAACAAAGGACCAGCAGAGTAATCTCGCAAAAAACTTTATTCCTCAGGACATTGAAAGCACCTTGTACCAGCAATGGGAAGATGCTGGGTATTTTGGCGTATCTAATGATGACCCACGTCCTGCATATACGATCGTCATTCCGCCACCAAATGTCACCGGCGCTTTGCACATGGGACATGCCCTTGACCACACCTTGCAAGATATTCTCATTCGATTCAAACGCATGGATGGTTTTGCTACCTTATGGCTCCCCGGCACAGACCATGCCGGCATTGCCACCCAAAATGTGGTTGAACGTGAGCTTGAAAAAAAAGGCCAGTCCCGTCAAGAAATGGGGCGTAAGGCATTCATCGATCAAGTCTGGGAGTGGAAAAAACAATATGGTTCACGTATCGTCGAACAAATTCGACGTATGGGATCATCCTGTGACTGGTCCAGAGAGCGCTTTACCTTTGATGAGGGACTTTCACATGCGGTTCGTCACGCTTTTGTCTCGCTATATAATGAAGATTTAATTTACCGTTCCACCTACCTTGTCAACTGGGATCCCAAAAACCAAACCGCCATTTCTGATTTGGAAGTAGAATACCAAGAAGTCAAAGGTATGCTTACCTACTTTCAATACCCCCTTGAACAGGGTGGGCACATTACCGTTGCCACCACTCGACCTGAAACCATGTTAGGTGACACCGCCATTGCAGTTGCACCAGATGATGATCGCTATCAAAACATCATCGGCCAATACGCACTTCATCCTTGGCTAGATCGCAAAATTCCTATCATTGCTGATCCATATGTTAAGAAAGAATTTGGTACGGGCGCTGTTAAAATCACCCCTGCCCATGACCCCAATGACTATGAAATGGGGCTACGGCATCAATTGGATATGATCAGCATCTTGAACAAAGATGGCACCATGAACGAGCATGCAGGTCCATTTCAAGGTCTCGATTGCAAAGAAGCCCGAAAAAAAATCATTGCTGGTCTACAAGAGAAACAACTACTGGTAAAACAAGAAGAGCATTTACACCAAGTTGGCCACTCCCAACGCAGTGGCGCAGTCATTGAACCCTTGCTGTCCAAGCAATGGTTTGTCCGTACTGAGCCATTGGCCCAAGAAGCGCTTGCAGCGGTACAAACTTCCAAAACCACGTTCATTCCTGAAAAGTGGAACAAAACCTACTACCAATGGCTAGAAAATATTCGCGACTGGTGTATCTCAAGACAGCTTTGGTGGGGGCATCAAATCCCAGTGTGGTATTGTGATGATTGCCAAAAGGAAACCGCTGCCATTGAAGATCCTGCAACCTGTCAGCACTGCCAAAGTCATCATATTCAGCAAGACCCTGACGTCTTAGATACCTGGTTTTCATCTGGACTATGGCCCTTTTCTACACTTGGCTGGCCTGACGCAAGCAAAGATATGGAAAAGTTTTTTCCGACCCAGGTCCTTGTCACTGGCTTTGACATCATCTTTTTCTGGGTTGCTCGGATGATGATGATGAGCTTGAAGTTTACCCAACAAGTGCCTTTTGAAAAGGTCCATATTCATGCCCTCATCCGTGATGAGCATGGCCAAAAAATGTCGAAATCCAAAGGCAACGTTGTCGATCCTATTGATTTGATCGATCGCTATGGCGCTGACGCTTTGCGCTTCAGTTTATGCGCGCTATCTGTGCAAGGTCGTGATATTCTACTTTCAGAAAAGAAAATTGAAGGCATTCGCAATTTTATCAATAAACTATGGAACGCTGGTAAATTTGTTGAACACGTCTGCCAGGATCAGCAACAAGCGGCCCAGCCTCCACAGCCCACACTATCGATCAACCAATGGATTGTGCACCGTTTGCATGAAGTTATTGGACAAGTTCGTCATAACCTTGAGCTTATGAAGTTCAATGAAATTGCGGATCAGCTCTATCATTTTATATGGCATGAATTCTGTGACTGGTACTTGGAGCTAAGCAAACCGCACTTGTATGGCCAGCATGTGCAAGAAAAACAAGAGACCATTCAAACACTGCTTTATGCATACAACACTATTTTACAACTGACCCATCCCATCATGCCTTTTGTCACCGAAACATTGTGGCAAAACCTGCCATTATATCGGGAAACAAAATCTATTATGCTCAGCTCATATCCACAGACGCAAAAACTTACGACTGAAGTTGATATGAAAAAGATATCGCATTTGATGGCATGTATTACCTTGATTCGAACGATTCGTTCAGCCCATACGATCAAACCGTCGACTAAAATATCGATTCATCTATGGAATCAAAAAAACCAAGAGGTCATCGACTTTTTGCAGTCCCACGCGATATACATGCAAGAGCTTGCTAATGTCGATCATATTAGCTACAGCGCGCCTGCATCCAAAGAAAATACCGGATATGATGTCATTGAAGGCACTGAAATTGCGATTTCTCTGGAAGGACTTGTTGATGCCCAAGAAGAGCTGCAGCGCTTGCAAAAAGAAGAAAAGAAAGCACTGGATGATATTCAATTTTTATCTAAGAAATTAAAAAACCCCAAATTTGTCGCCAAAGCCCCGGAAAAACTTGTCCAAGAGACCAAAGACAAGCTCAAACAAGCAGAACTTACGCATCAAAAACTCCAGGAACAATTGCAACAACACTCATCATGACCCGTGCAGAAACATTTCAACTTGCCAAAAAAACACACTATTTGGGTAAAAAGTTTTTTCACATTACACGGTGTGATTCTACACAAACTTATTTAAAGCAACTTCTTCTTGATGGCGAAGCCGTCGGGACAGCGGTCATTGCTGATCAACAAACAGCTGGCCGAGGTCAACATGGAAAAACCTGGCTTGATACCGGACTTTCGCAATTGTTTTGTTCTTTTTCGCTCAAGATCAATTTACCTGTACAACAATTGCCTATTGTCAATGTCATAACGGCTTTATCGGTTGTTGAAACCTTGCAGAACTTCTTTTCTGTGCAAGATCTTCATGTGAAATGGCCCAATGATATTTACCTCAGACAATACAAACTCGGTGGAGTTATTTCAGAAACATTTGGCCGAGACAAAATCATAGCTCTGATTATTGGATTAGGCATCAATTTTGGCGGGATGCGCAAAGAATTGCCAGAGGAAATCCAAGAGACATCGTCAACCCTTTATGACCATGGCTATGACATTGATCAAATCCAATTTTTAAATCATTTTATCTACACCGTAGAGCAGCGTACCATTTCACCTATAGAAGAGTTGGTACAGTGGATGCAAACTGCGTTTGACACCTTGAACATGCATCAAAATAAAGAAATTGAAATCCTACAAGGTGACACACTGCTCAAAGGCACTGCAAGGGGGATAGATAAGTATGGTAGACTTTTGCTTGCAACGGAAAACGATGATAGAGTATTGGTCTCGTCGGGACATATCAAAATGAATCGTTAAGGGGTTTTATGGTAGATATAATAGGAGAACAACAACAAGAAGCATTGGCGCTATGTGAGCGCGGTATTGATCTTATCGAAAATAATAACGATAAAGAGACCGCACACAAACTTTTTAAACAGGCCTATGATTTTTTTCCTTCCAATCCCAAAATCAATTCATGGTTGGGTTATACCTATGGTACTTACTTGGATAAAGTTGCCCTCGGTCTAAAGCATTGCAAAATGGCAACGGACACCGGTGAACCTGATGCTTTATTTTACAGAAATTTGGGGAAACTATACCTTCTTCAAAAAAATAAACGTTCTGCCATTGGCGCATTTGCCAAAGGGTTACAGATTGAAAAAACCAATAGCGCTATTCTAAAAGAATGGAGTGTGCTTGGTTTTCGACGCAAACCATTTTTTAACTTTCTTCCACGCGATAATTTCCTTAACAAAACCATTGGTAAAATCACTTGGAAATTTAGCAAGCACAATAAGCAAAGATAAATAAGCAACATGTTTTCATTTTAGATTTGCTAAACTCACCGTTGCCATTGTGTCATGATATCCGACTCAATATGTGAAATGGCCTGCTTAAAAGGAGTATATAGGAGAAATAAAAACAAGGCATTTCCCCCTGCCCTAAATAGATCCCAGAGCAAACTCGTGCTCACATAAAAAAGCAAAAATGAATCCATTTGTGCCTCTTTAGAGAGTGGCTGAGACATCATCGGCCAAAAATATAGTCCGATCAAAAAGCCATACAACATCCCCCATAGTATTCCATAGCCCATTAAAAAGAGCTTATTTGTTTTCATTTGCACAGGTACCCAAATCAATAAAGCTGGAATCAAAACAAATAAGTACATTTGAATTGGTGTCCAAGGCCCAATACCTCCGGTCACAAATGCCGAAATTAGAACTGAAAAAAAACCAACCAATGCTCCCCAATACGGATGAATCAATGCGGCCGTCAAAATAGGTACTACAAAGGCCAATGACATACCAAGTGGTAGCGGTATAACTTTAAGAACAATCGATAATGCAATTAACAGATTCAGATAAAGAATTCGATAGAGTGATTGTTGTGA
>JAGRMV010000006.1 GCA_020441045.1 Deltaproteobacteria bacterium
ACTGCAAATACTGTTCATGCAGAGGTTTATCAAAACCGTACTTGGCTTTCAGCGCTTCGATGACTTCAACAGGTACATCACGTTCTTGCGAAAATGGCGACCCTTTGGCAAAGCGCATGATGAAAAATGAAACGGTGATAATGATCAGCAAGGTGATCACCACGCCAACAAGTCTTTTCGCAATAAAATATAACATTGAACTTTACCCCCTAGCGAATTTATTTCGCGATGACAAGGTTTTTATAGATTGCTGAATCATTACAATTAGTTACATTGCATCGAACTTACTTATTCCAGTTTGGATCAATCCACATATGTTTCCACAAGTGATGATCTTGATAATCTTTATAAAAACCCTTTACATAAGGTTTATGCATATAGGTTTTGGTGTATAAAAGCAATGGGATCATGGCCTGCTCTTGGATGGCAATTTTTTCTGCCTCATGCAGCATCTCTAAACGTTTGTTTTGATCCGGCTCTTTATTGGCACCCAAAACCAACTCGTCATATGTGGCACTTTTCCATTGTGAATGGTTATTTCCACTGTTGGATAGCGCAAGCTCATGGAAAGTAAATGGATCTATAAAATCACCAATCCATCCTTGACGTCCAAGTTCAAAGTTGTGGGTTTGCATGCGATGTAGATATACTTTCCACTCGGTATTGACGAGCTCAACATCAATATTAAGTTCTTTCTTCCACATCTGCTGCACAGCTTGGATCACTGTGCGATGAATTTCTTTGGTATCATACAAAAATTGAAAATTTGGGAAACCTTCGCCATTCGGGTAACCCGCTTCGGCAAGCAATTGTCTGGCTTTTTCTGGGTTAAATAATTCTTGTTGATAACTTTTGTAACCCGCCAATCCATCCGGAATAATACCGCCATACGGGAAAAAACTATCGCCAAGGACATTGGTTGCTAAACTTTGGCGATCGATCGCTAAGCTTAAAGCCTTACGAACCTTTACATTGTCCAAGCCAGGTACTTTATGGTTAACAAGGTAATAATAAATACCAAGGTAGGGATCTTGATGAAAATCCTTCATGCCTTTGACCAAACCAAGCTGCTCTGCTGAAATCTGATGCGGTCCATACACATCCACTTCCCCAACTTTGTATGCATTCATCAGCGTGTTTTCACTTTCGATCATCAAGATACGAATCCGATTGGTCTTAACATTGGCTGCATCCCAGTAGTATGGATTTTTTTCGTAGATTTTATCAATTTTAAAGTTTTCTTTGACCAACTTATAGGCACCACTACAGACAATATTTTCGAGTTTGGTCCATGAGGATGCGTCTCCATTGTTTTCTTTGGCCACTCGCTCAACCACGTGTTGAGGCAAGGCTGCAAAATTTGAAAACTCTGCCAACAAAACAAAGTAAGGCAGTGGTCCAACCAGGGTTACCTCAAAATGCGTATCATCAATTGCGCGCATTGCGACCACAGAACCATCCGCTTCTTTTGCACTAAGCTTACCAAACTTATTGCTTTTATGGATTGCATCTTCGATGGCTTTTTTGCTTTTAGCTTTGTCATCCCCACCCGGAAAGACAAAGTGATCCGTAGATTGATAACGTGCAACAACCTTTTCAATTTGTAAACCTTGACCTTCAAGAAATGCTTGCAAGTCAGCTGCATCGACAGACTTTGGAAAACCCGAAACCACAAGAGCTTTACGGGCAAACGCCTCACCCCCCTCGATGGTTGTATAAGCAAGCGAAGCATACACAGCACCGGTAGCAGGATCCATCAAACGTCTCCATGCAAAATCAAAATCGTGTGCGGTGAGCGGCTGTCCATCTGACCATTTTAATCCCTCACGAAGGGTAAAGACATATCGCCGCCCTTCATCATAAACATCCCACTTTTCTGCCAAATCGGGGGCGGCTTTTGCGGTATGTGGATCAATTTGGACAAGCCGTGCAAAAGCATTCATTGCCAGTGCGCCATCAGGAACGCCGTGGGTAAGAATCGGATCCATATATTGCGGTTCTTCGCGGTTATTGATCCATATCTCATCAAGACCGTGTTTAGGCTCTGTTGTACCATAATACTGGCCTTGATCTAGCGTGTTTGTCGTAGCGGTTTGCGTTTCTTGTTTTTTTGTACAAGCGACAATACTACAGCCCAAAAGGCCAACGATCGCGAGTTTATAAATCTGATTCATTGTATTTCCTTTACTTGATGTATACAGCGTTATTTCCAAGGTGTATTATCAACCGCATCTGGATTTTCTGGAACGCCATCGTACCAGCGGTCATCAATCCACATATACTTCCAGTTGTATTTATCCTGCAAGCTTGGCCAAATGCCTTTTACATATGGTTTGACTTGTTTGGTACCAGCATACCAATAGATCGGAATGATCGGCTGCTCATCCGCCAAGATTTTCTCGGCTTCTTGGAACAACTGCATGCGTTTTTCGTGATCTCTTTCGAAGTCAGATTGCGCGATCAACTCATCATATTTGGCATTACCCCAATGCGTGTGATTGTTGGTACTGTTGGATAAGAAAATGCTCATAAAAGTATGTGGATCCATATAATCCGCAACCCATGCCATACGCATAAGCTGGAAATTGCCCGCATTTTGATCCTCGATCAATGTACGCCATTCCATATTGGCAATTTCTACATTGATATTCAGATTCTTTTTCCACATTTCTTGAATAGCTGTGGCAATTTTGCGGTGGCCTTCCAAAGTATTGAACTTGACCAGCACCTTTGGGAATCCTTCGCCATTCGGGTAACCCGCATCAGCAAGAAGTTTTTTGGCTTTTTCAACATTGAGTTGTTCACTGTTGATGCTTTTATAACCTCCTAGGCCATCCATCAAAATATCTCTGGATGGTACCTGCCCGAGTTTCAAAATGTTATCAACAATGGCTTGACGGTTGATCGAGATGGCCAAAGCCTGACGAACGCGTTTGTCATCCAAAGGTTTGACTTGCGTATTCAACTGATAATAATAGACCGCCGTCTTCGGAGCGAACCAGACGTCTTTGTACTTTCTGACCTCATCGACATATTCAGTCGGATAACTTTCACTTGAAGACCAATCATGCTGTCCTACTTTGTAAGCATTCATGGTTGGCTGCGCGTTTTCAATCATAATCGCTTTGACTTTGTTTAAACGCACTTTATCGGCATCGTAAAACAATGGGTTCTTCTGATAAATTTTGTATTGCTTAAACTCTTCTTCAACCAGTTTGAATGCACCACTGACGACAATATTTTCGGCACGCGTCCACTGTTCAGGGTGACCTTTGGCTTCAAACTGCTCTATAATATGCTTCGGTACTGGCGCAAACACCATATAGCTGATCATACCAACAAAATAGGGAGCAGGAGAACCTAAACGCACCCACAAGCGCTCATCATCCAAGGCTTTCACTTGCACAACATCATTGGTTGTAACAGCTGCGGTGATGGTTGACCCTAAAACGCCACCATTGATCAACTGGATCAACTTGGTACGCAAGTCCTTCTTGACGTCGGCATCCTCTGATTGAACGTAAAGAAAATATTTACCCATCGAAGGATCGCTGGTGATTTCGGTACCCTTAAACTCTTCAGGCAGCTTGCTCTCAATCAATTTGGTTTCAGCCGCATCAAAGTTTTTAAAACCATCGACCGTGATACTGATTTCACGAAACGCACGACCATTTTGAATGATATCGGCCAATTGCGAATAAGTAGAGACCGTCTTTGGGTTTAACAAACGTTTCCACGAATATTCAACATCATGGGCTGTAATGGGTTTGCCATCGGACCATTTTGCATCTTTACGCAGGAAAAAAGTATATTCGCGACCATCCTCAGAAAGATCCCATTTCAATGCCAAATCGGGAACTGGTGTTTGAGAAGTTGGATGAATCTCTGTGAGACGCACAAACATGGCATCGGTTAGCGCCTGTGAAACAGAGTCTGCAACCTGAGCCGGGTCCATGTATTGCGGCTCCCCGCCAGCATCTGTCCACATTTCATCAGCAGGATGCTGCGGAATCACGGTGCCATAATAATCAGGATGTGAGTTTTTTTTGGTACAAGAAACAAAAGATAAAGCCAACAGGCATAAAGTAATGATTTTTTTCATAACAGTGGTGTTAACCCTGACGGAGGATAAATGTAAAGAAAAATAACATAACGCAAGTATTAATCTTATTCATTACATGATTATTTCCTTTAACACCTTGCTAAGACCCAACAAATAAAAGCCGATAGAAGCAGAAGCTCCAATACAAAAGCAATGCTCAGTGCATAATCCGACAATAATATAGGAATAAACATGCAAAAAAATTCGTGATCATCACTTTTATCGTTTTTAAATTGGCGTAGCATGCTATATTACTCTCGCGTTGCGTGAGTATATCGACAACAACTTGTTGCCTTGCGTGATCATTATTGAGGGATGCGGCAATAACGCAAAACAATTGAAGGAGTGAAAAATGGCATACATCGTAACTGAAGCGTGTATCAAATGTAAATATAAAGACTGTATTGAAGTTGGTCCGGTCGAAGGTTTACACGAAGGTGAAAACATGTTGGCTATTGATCCAGATGAGTGCATCGATTGTGGTGCTTGTGATCCAGTTTGCCCGACACAGGCAATTTTTCCTGAAGAAGAAGTTCCAGATGAGCATGCAGAATTTATTGAGCTCAACAAGACCCTGGCTGCAAAGTGGCCTTTGATCACCGAGAAAAAAGATGCAATGCCAGATGCCGACAACATGGCAGAAACAAAAGGCAAGCGTAGCATGCTGATAGAATAAATTACAGACGCTACATCTATAATTTTCAAAAGAGCCACGATATTCATGATGTGGCTCTTTTTTTTATGGACAAGCTTATTGTTTTGGCTTTAAAGAGTGTAGAGTTTCTTCTTAAACACTTTACACAAAGAGGGCCCCCATGAAGCTGACCAATAAAATATCTTCTGTAGCTGTTTGTTTACTCACTATTTTCTCGCTCGGGTGCAGCAAGCAACCTAGTGACAAAATGTCAAGCCGTGCCTGGACACGTCCTGCCGCGCAATATATTTCTGAAGGCTACGCTTCTTATCGATCAGCACACGTAAGCCAGGTTGATTATATACTCGAGCTTGCTTTTACCAAAGAAGGCAAAACCTTCGCAGGAAAAAACCAGATCACATTCAACCTGGACGCTCCCATACAAAATCTTTCTCTTGATTATAATGATGGGGTCATCCGCTCATTGATCCTTAACGGGAAAGAACTACAACCCCAGTTTAACGGGTACTATATTGATCTGCCGATTGAGCACCTGCAAACAGGAAAAAACCAGGTGACTATCGAATATGTTGGCAATTATGCAACCGATGGCTCTGGACTATACTACTTTAAGGATCCCGAAGATGGCAGACAATACCTGTATTCTAACTTTGAACCCTACGATGCCAATCAGCTCTTCCCTTGTTTTGATCAACCTGACTTAAAGGCTAGCTACACACTTACTGTGGATGCACCTAAACAATGGACTGTTATCAGTGCTGACCGTGAAACTGCGATCAAAGCCAAAAACACAACCACGCAAACTTGGACATTTCCACAAAGCAAACGCTTTAGCACCTATATTTTCCCACTTCACTTGGGTGACTATAAAGAAATCGCGATCAAAGATTATCAAAATATCGAACTTCGTCTTTTTGCGCGCCATGCTTTGGCCAAATATGTCAAAGCCAAGGACTGGGAGTCCGCCACATTACATGGATTTCAATTCTTCCAAACGTATTTTGACTTCCCCTATCCTTTTTCAAAATATGATCAGATCTTGGTTCCTGATTTCAACGCAGGTGCCATGGAAAATGTCGGCGCGGTTACTTTTGCTGAAAACAGAGTATCACGTGGCGAAAAAACGCAGCGTGATCGCTTTCGACTATCGAATACGATTTTGCACGAAATGGCACACATGTGGTTTGGTGACCTTGTGACCATGAAATGGTGGAATGACCTATGGCTCAATGAGAGTTTCGCGACTTTTGCTGCCAATCTTGCCAATAGCACAAATCCCGATTTCCCTGATACCTGGAAGCAATTTACCGGTACCAAACAATGGGCTTATGACACCGATGCCCAAGTCACCACCCACCCTATCGAAGCGCATATGCCATCATCTGATGATGCTTTTGCCAACTTTGATGGAATCACCTACGGCAAAGGCGCAGCTTCACTTCAACAATTATTTTATTTGATTGGTGAGGACGCCTTCCGCGATGGCATGCGCGCTTATTTTAAAAAACATGCGTGGAGTAATACCTCCCGCACTGACTTTACCAATGCTCTGGCTACGCAAACCGACTTAGACCTCAATGTCTGGTCCAAACAGTGGCTACAAACAGCCGGAACCAACACCTTGGCTTCGAACTATACGTGTAAAGATGGAAAAATCGATTCATTTGTTATCGAACAGTCCGCACCCGAAGGCAACACGCAACTGCGTATGCATCGCGACGAAGTTGCCTTGCTTGACACAAACTTTAACGTCTACAAAACTGCGCCGCAGTTGATCAAAGGCAAAACAACACGCGTATCAACATTCGAAGGGCAACCATGCCCAGCACTTGTTTTACTTAACGCAAACGACAAGGACTTTGTCAGAGTTGCTTTAGATGAAAAAAGTATTGCTTTTTTACATGACAATATTTCATCGATCCCCTCTGAAACATTGCGCGCCAACCTATGGGCAACGTTATGGGATATGACCAAGAAAAACAAACTAGGTATCACCGCTTATACCGATATGGTCGACAGCCATTTACCGCAAGAAAAAGATATTGTTGTTGCGCGTGCCATTGTCACCACTTTGACCGGTGATGTTCAATCTGTAGACTTTCTGCTTCCACACAACACTGCGCAAGAGAAAAAAAATCATGACGATGTCATCCAAAACTTCAACCAAAAACTGTATAGCTTATTTACATCCGCTAAAGCTGGTTCTGATTTCCAAAAACTCTGGTTTGGCGGGTTTGTGGCAACCAGCACAACACCAACCAACTTAAAAACCTTGGCCGGGTGGCTTGCTGGCAAACCTACAGCCAAAGGCTTTGCTTTGGATCAAGATCAACGCTGGGCCATTGTTGAAAAACTCCAAGAGATTGATCATGCCACCTATAAGAAACAACTCGAAACAGAAAGAAAAAGAGATACTTCCAGCAAAGGCGAGGAAGTTTACATCGCCAGCCAAGCCATTGTGAACAGCGCTGACGCCAAAAAAACGATCATGGCTCAACTTCTTGATGATCAATGGCTCAACTCGACCGCCAAAAAGCGTGCCGCTGTACGCGCGCTGTTTCCAACTTCGCAAATCTCGCTTAAAGGAGAAATGGAGCAAGATATTTATGCTCTCATCTTAGCGGTTGCGCAAACTCCTGGCCAAGAAGTCTTGCTTGATGAGGTCACCCAATACACGGCGCCTTTGACCTGTAGCAAGCAATCTGTTGAAAAAATGGAAAAGTTTATTGGTGCGCATAGCGACCTACATCCCATCGCAATCAAAAACTTGCGTATCCAAAAACAAATCCACGAAGAATGTGTCGCGGTCAAAGAAAATCAGTCAAATCTATAAAACCGAACAAAAACAAAAGCCAATGCGATATACGCGTACTCCCAGGGCAAAGAAAGCTCCTTTGCCCTGGGATACAAAGCACTAAGCTTTTGCTTTGACAATACCGATGGTCAAGTTTGCACCTTCGAATGATTCTTTGATCACTTGCATCGATGTGTCTGGCGTATCAAACGCAATTGTAGAAAGTGTTTCGGATTCTATCAAATCTTTATGTTTCACAAATGCATCCTGCAAAACTTGTTCGGCCTCAATATGTAAGTGAATACGATTTTCTACTTGCAAATCACAATCCTTACGAAAACGCTGCACACGATTGATGAGCTCTCGGGATAACCCTTCTTGCTTAAGATCTTCGGTGACCTGATCATCAAGCCCGATCACTAAATTCCCAGCTGAATGGCAGGGATGATGAAAAGAAGGCAACGTACTTAGCTCTACCAAGAAATCTTCAGCTGCAAACGACTGTCCTAAAATATCTATGCTATCACCGGCGAGGATTTTTTCGATGTCAACAGATCCAAAGCTGACAATGGCTTGCTGAAAGGCTTTCATTTGTGAGCCAATTTTTTTACCAACCACTTTGAAATTTGGTTTGATCTGCCACTTGGCAATCATTTCGGTCGGCAAAAATGTCACCTTGTGGACGTTGAGCTCTTCTTTGACAATTTTCTCCATCTGTTCAAGTGCTTTTTGGTGCTGCACATCGACCACACCAACAAACATCTCTGCCAACGGTTGCCGGTTTTTGATTGATAGTTTTTCGCGCAATTCACGACCCAATGCGACTGCATTGCGGATGGTATCCATCGCACTTTCAAGCTCAAGCTCTACTTCTGATACAGCTTGTACTTCTGGGTACACATCAAGATGAACGGAGTCCTTTGCGCACAGTGGTGACCCTAAACGTAGTGACTGATAAATATTTTCACTGATAAAAGGGATAAATGGCGCCGCCAATTTAGAAAACGTCACAAGTACATGAAACAATGTAGAATAAGCTTCATTTTTCGCTGTGTCGTTTTCTGATTTCCAGAAACGTCGACGCGAGCGGCGGATATACCAATTGGTCAAATCATCAATAAAAGTCAGCAGCGGTGGAATCACTTTGGACAAATGATACAGCTCCATCTCTTGATGAATTTCAATGGTAAGCCGTTTGAGCTTGGTTTCGATCCATTGATCCAGTTCATGTGTCCTCTTTTGAGTATAATCTTTAGAGGGATCCCAACCATCTACCGCAGCGTAAGTGGCAAAAAAGGAATAAGCATTATAAAAAGGGAGCAAGACCTTACGGGTCATTTCTTTTAGACCATCTTCACTAAAGCGCAGGTCTTCCCCACGGACTGCGCCTGATTGTAAAAGATAAATACGCAAAGTATCGGCGCCAAACTGGTTTAGTACATCGACTGGATCTGGGTAGTTCTGCAGACGCTTGGACATCTTACGACCATCTTCAGCCAATACGATCCCGTTGACCACCACATTTTTAAAGGCAGGGCCTTTGCCAAGGGCTGTCGAGAGCACCATCAGGGTATAAAACCAGCCGCGGGTTTGATCCAACCCTTCGGCAATAAAGTCAGCTGGAAAGATCTTATCGAAGGCAGCATCATCCATCGAAAACGGATAATGGTTTTGCGCGTACGGCATAGAACCAGACTCAAACCAACAATCCAAAATTTCTGGTACACGCGTGAGGGTATCACCCGTTGTTGGAGAAGTAATGGTGATATCATCGACGAAATGCTTGTGCAGATCTTCGATCTTTACTCCAGATAGCTTTTCAAGCTCGGACTTGCTGCCGACACAGAGGATTTCACCCGTTTCTTCATTACGCCAAATAGGAATAGGGTTACCCCAAAAACGATTGCGCGAAATCGCCCAGTCTCGCGCATTCTCAAGCCATTTCCCAAAACGACCTTCACGCAAGTGTTCAGGGACCCAATGGGTTTGCTGATTATTGGCAATCAACAGCTCTTTGATTTTGGTCACTGCCACAAACCAAGTTGAAACTGGTTTATACATCAATGGCGTATCAGAGCGATAACAGAATGGATAACTATGCTGGATGGTTTCCTGTTTAAATAGCAAATGCTGCTCTTTAAGATAGGCAATGACTGTTTTGTCTGCATCTTTAAAATACTCCCCCTGCGCGATGGAGCAAGCATCAGTGAAATTACCTTCCGCATCAACATGCTCATTGGGATCAATGCCAACACGATTGAACACCTCAAAATCTTCTTCCCCGTAGGGTGCCAAATGCACAATCCCGGTTCCAGAATCACTGGTGACATAGTCGGCGGCATAGACTTGTAAGGTATTATCGGCCATTTTACCAGAGAAGGTTGGAATCATTTGTTTGTATTTTTTTCCAACCAACTCAGACCCTTTGTAGCTGGCCAAGGTTTTGACTTTTTTCTTACCAAAGACTGCTGCAACTTGGTTTTCAACCAAGATATACTTTTCATCTTCACCTTCGACTTGGACTTGGACATAGGTAAAATCTGGATTGACTGCGGCGGCATGGTTGGCTGGTAGGGTCCAAGGCGTCGTTGTCCAAATCAAAAAAGAGGTCAAAGGATCTTCTTGCAAAATCAACTTGACCGTAACCGCTGGGTCTTGCACATCTTGATAGTTTAAATTGGCTTCAAAATTCGACAGAGGTGTGGTGATACGGGTTGAATACGGCAGGACTTTTTTGGCTTCATAAACCAGACCTTGATCCCAAAGTTTTTTGAATACCGCCCATACCGACTCCATGAAAGTCACATCCATGGTTTTGTAATCGTTATCAAAATCGATCCAGCGCCCCATACGTTCGACTGTATTTCTCCACTCGGACGTAAAACGAAGCACGATTGATCGGCACTCCTCATTGAATTTATCAATTCCGAACTCGATGATATCTTTACGGCCTTTGAGTTCCAGACGTTTTTCGGTTTCAAATTCAACGGGCAGGCCGTGACAGTCCCAGCCAAAGCGGCGATCGATTTTTTTGCCACGCATCGACCAATACCGGGGAACCACATCTTTGATCGTTCCGGCTAGCAAATGTCCATGATGGGGTAATCCCGTCGCAAATGGAGGTCCATCATAAAACGACCAGGTTTGCGCGGGGTCTTTTTCTTCAATCGAACGCGAAAAAATACGTTGCTGTTGCCACTGGTTAAGAATCTGCTCTTCCATCTCGACAAAGGAGATACTGGTCTTTGGTTTCGTTACTTTCATAATTGACCTATGTTTATATGTCCCTTTATCGCAAAAGACAAGGCCAAGCAGTTATCCCCACGATATAAGGTAGGCAGGTCTGCTGTTTCATGCTAGATAAGCTCATATGAGAAACATATCGACCTTCTTAGTGATCCTAGGTTTTTCCAGCTTTGCCATAGCTAAAAGCTTTACCTTTCATGTTGATATGGCTTGCCAGGCATGTTCTAGCGCCATTGAAAAAGCTTTCCAAAAGCATCATGCCGGCATGTACAGCAACTTCAACGCAGATCCCGAAGCCGACACCGTGACACTGGATTCAGACACACTGACCGAAGCGCAAATTATCGAAACCATCGAAAAAAAAGCCAAATTTAAAGTCTCCCAAACGCCCATCGGAAAAAAGACCCTTAGCAGCACTGAAAAAGACAAGTAATTTTCGGGACAGACGTTACATCAATCCGATTTCACGCAAACGTTCATTCAAATAAGCTTTTGCAGTATAACGTTCGGAGAGCTGCACTTCTGGCTTGGCATGTAAAAACAGAGGCAAAGAATATCGAGATTGCTTGGCTTGCTCGCCTGTCGGCTTGAGCACTCGGTGCGTTGTGGAAGGATAGTAGCCCGCACTTGCTTCTTGCAACATATCGGCAATGTTAACGACAATATTGCCCGGATCACAGGGCACATCAAACCAATGACCTTGCCTGTTACGTACTTGCAAACCTGGATGGGTGGCTGCAGGAAGCAGCGTAAGCAAGTTGATATCTTCATGTGCAGCGGCGCGGATTTCCCCATCTTTTTCGGCACCAGATAAAGGTGGATAATGCAATATGCGCAAAAAAGTTTTTGGACTGTCTTTGGCCATGGCGGCAAAACCACTGGTTAAACCCTTGCGAATAGGCGCAGGGGTTTGTGCCTCTACCCATTCTAGCAATGTAAAAGCCATTTCGGTGATTTGATCATAATAGCGCAGCGTCGCCTGCATTTGCGCAATTGGATTGTGATCCCACCAAGGGTAATAATGATAAAATTCTTTTAGATCACCATAGGCCGAGCCCTTTGCGTTTTCACTACGAAATGGAAAATACCCCGCCTGCTCTTCGGTTGTGTAGGTATATTTGGCTTTTTCAGCCGAAGCAAAAAAACTCCGCCACTCATCATAGACTTGATCAATCAGCGCATGCGCAATGCCATGATTGGTCAAGACACCAAATCCAGTATCTACAAGCGACTGCGCAAATTTCTCAGGCGCTGCTACATCATGAAAATCAACCGGCGTCATAAAATCCATAGACTAGCTCTAGCACGGGCAAAAAAAAGACAAAACATTATTTTAAAACAAGGAGAGGAACTATATTACTCCAAAAAGCCCTCGACAAATCATCAACAATATTGTCTACATGATTTACAAAGCAACTGATCTGAAAATCAAGTCGGTAAGGGGATAAATTCCTGCTGGTCACCTGGAACAATCGGAAATTGACCGGTTTGCCAGCGCTCTTTTGCTTCTTCAATCATTGCTGGATCAGAGGCGACAAAGTTCCACCAAATATGGCGATCACCATCCATGGCATCACCCCCAAGCAGCATAATATGTGTCAAAAACTGTGTTGAAATCTCAATGGCATGATCTGCTTGAAGCGTCACCATCTGGCCTGCTTGGTAGGATGCTCCACCCATTTCTATAGTTCCCTCTAAGATATAAATTGCGCGCTGTTGGTAATATGGCAATGTGATACTTGCACCGGGTTGGAGGTGCATATCGACATAAATGGTTTTCCATTGCGTCGGTGTCGGTGATGTTTGACCAAAGGCTTCCCCAAGTATGATGGTCGCATGCCAATCCTGTTTTTCAATCTTGGGAAGCTGATCTTGTGCAAGATGAATGAATCCAGGTTCACCTTGTTCCACACTACGCGGCTGGGCAAGCCAGCTCTGAATTCCATAAAGAGTTGAGGCGGTTGCACGCACATCTTTTCCGGTGCGTTCAGAATGGACAATGCCTCGACCTGCCGTCATGATATTCAGTTCACCCGGTACAATACGCACACGATTACCCAAGCTATCTTTGTGATCCAGACTTCCTTCAAACAGATAGGTCACAGTCGATAATCCAATATGGGGGTGTGGGCGTACATCAATGCCATTACCAGCTATAAACTGACCTGGTCCCATTTGATCCCAAAAAATAAACGGCCCAACCATTTTTTGGGTGCGCGCTGGTAACACACGTTGCACAGTAAAACCGCCTAAGTCATGTGTTTTTGAAGATAAAACATGTGCAACAGCATTGTTAGAAATATCTGATGTCATGGCAACCTACTCTTTCAGCAGCGTAAAGGTTTGTAAATACGTATAATCATGTGCATATGCGCACGATATTTCTAACACGCGATGATGAAACATCAATAACTTTAAGCGTCTGTGCATATCTTAAAAGCTATTTTTGCATGAAGTCATTGATCAGAATGGGAAAAGTCTAACAAAGAACTTTATTAAACAGCATACCTTGCTACGCAAATCATGGATTTCCTAATAATCTTTATCAAATTGTTGTATCGGATATAATGCGGATGCTTTGTAGGAGGAAAAATGCGATCGATATGCAGTGTTCTAATAGTATTTTTTACAATCTCACTCTATAGTTGTTCTTCAGGAGGAGGCAATTTTACTTCCAAGATTTTTCCTTCCGGTCTCTCCATTACATCGCCTACTGCACCGGAATCCTCCAATACTTCTACAACTTCACTGCATGCAATTGGCGCTTTTGATTCGACAAATAATTTTGCAGAAAAAAAAGCTGTTTTACAAAATCTTGCTTCAGGAAATGACGAATGCACTTTTGTATTTCCAAACTTTGTACAGCCTTTCAACAGTCCAGCTTGTTATGGACCTGAATTATTTATCAACAATCACCCCAACAATCCTTTGGATACCCAAGCTTCCCTGCCATCTGGAGACCTCGGCATTTGGGAGGAGAATCAAGATGCGCAAGCCTGTGCCGCAGCAAAACTCAATGCTGAGGTTGGCAATGTCGGACAAAAAGTTGATGCTGCGCTGTTATTTGTCGCTGGAATGTCCTGTTTGATTGAGAGTGAAAGTGACCTAAAAATCCCAGAAGAAGGAAACACCACCAATCTAACCACTGCGCTCTCAGATGCATTGGCAAGTGATAATCCTAACCTCACTATAACGGCTGCAACCATTAGAAGATTAGCAGATGCATCTGATGGCTTTGAAGTGTTTCAATACGAAATAGAAGCAGAAGACTCATCGGGTAGAGAACTTAAGATCCACCTTAAACATCATCCAACAAATTCCTCTGGCTCTACTTTTAAAGGCAAAATGTGGACATCCATTGAGACAGAAAACGCCAGTGAATTTACCAATTCGAATTCATATGCCTTTTCCCTTCTCTACGAACAAGATGAAGACATGCTCAATTTTCAGAACTTGGCCACTGCATACGAATCGCAATGGCTCACAAGTGATGACATTTTTGATGGCGAGAATAACATTGACCCCACAGCTTGTTCGGGTTTTTCTAGTTGCTGGGAGAATTTTTCCCAGACCATTGGTAATATTGATAAAAAAACTGGCTATGGCGCCCTATCCTATGGCTGGCAAGCCGGCAGATTAGATGCAGACGGCTCAACACCGCTGGCTCGTATTTTTAACTTCTATGTTGATGATGAAGATCAAGACAATATCAATGCTTACGCGTTTTTTGGTTTTGGTAGAGGTTTCAACAAAGACAATGGTACCATTGGGTCCAATACCATCAATCGCTTTATATGCAATTGGGCAGGACCGATGGCGGACCGCTCAGGTCTCGAAAACACAGCGCAAAAACAAGTCATGTTATATAATGAAGCAAGCCAGTTATTTGAATCAAGTCAAGCTTTGATCACATATGCGCCAACCAATTTGTGTACGTACGATGGTCAGGGCACGTTTGCTTTTTCTACCGATGCCACTGTTGACCTTGATGACGCCCAAAACGAAGCTGGCGCCATTGATAGTGACTTGATTGATCTGACAACTGATGCAGATTATGCCAACTATATAGCGCCGACAGTTCCTGAAGAAGATTTTTAGGATGAAAAGGCTATTTTTGCTATAGAATAGATAGGACATATGCTTAACAAAGACTTACCCATTGTTTGGACCGCATTGATCACCCCGCTGCTTGAAGATGGTCGGATTGATTTTGAAGCACTGGCAAGGCTGGTTGATCAGCAGGTCAAGGCAGGCAATGGTATTTTATTTTTAGGCTCGACAGGTGAAGCGCTCAATCTTGCCAATACAGAAAAAAAACAAATCCTCGACTGGGTACGCGAGCACAAACCACAAGCCCCTTTGATGTGTGGTGTTGGTGGTATTGGTTTAGATGCGACCAAAGCCTGGGTCACAGCTCTGAATGATTATCCCTTTGACTGTTATCTCATGGTTACCCCACCCTATGCCAAACCTGGTGACCATGGGCAGCTACAGTGGTTTAACCAGCTGCTTGATGTCTCCAACAAACCTTGTATTTTGTACAATGTTCCAGGTCGAACAGCTTTTTCACTCAGCCGTCAGGCACTTACGACCTTACGTGAACATAAAAACTTTTTAGGCATCAAAGAATCCAGTGGCAGCGTTGAAGAGTTTATTGCCTATAAACGCGCGCTGCCAAACCACGCTGTCTATTGCGGCGATGATTTGATGATGCCAGCTTTTAGCAATGAAGGCGCATGTGGTCTGATATCAGTCGCAAGCAACGCTTGGCCTGTACAAGTGCATACCTATGCGCAAAAATGCCTGGACCAAACTTTTGATGATCATACGCTTTGGCAAAACGCTGCCAACAGTTTATTTACCGCAAGCAATCCTATTCCGATCAAACACCTCTTACACCAAAGAGGTCTGATCCATTCACCAAAAGTAAAACTCCCCCTTTCACATCAAGACATGGGTGATGATGCAGAGCTTTTGCATTGGGATAAAAAAATTGTCCTCTGGGTCTAATCTTTTATAGATAGGAAATACGGCCTTCTTGCTTAAAGTTGATTGCGCCAAGGTTGATCAATATTGAGTTTTTGACGATAGTCTTTAAGCTTTTTTTCCAAATCAAAAGGTAAATAAATCCCCGATGATCCTGAAAAGCCAATCACCCACTGATCCTCAAGTGCAGTAAAGCATTGGTGTGAAATCAAAGTGGGTCGATATTTTTCAATACAGTCTTGTAAAAACTGTTCACCGAGTAAAGCGGCTTCAAACTCATCTAGCTCTAAGTTGGATACCCCTAACCAGTACAACATGCCTTGCGTTATATCTTGTGGTCGATTGTTGATAAACTCAAACATCATGCCTGTAGCATATTCCATGACGACTTTTTGTGAGCGTCCGGGTCTGGCAAAAGGATAGACCGATCGATAAAGATCATTGATATAGGATTCAAATGCAGGGCCGGTTTTATCTAAGAATTGATAGCCTTGTTCTTTTTCAAGATTTTGTAATTCTGTGATCCATTGCGCATTCTGATTTTGAAAATACGCCGGCAATTTCAGCGGCCCAAGACCTTCTAAAAATGTACGGACCTTTTTGGGGTCACGGTCTACGCGCAAGGCAATAATCAAAAGCCGATCCAGCGCTTGATCTAGGTCATGATTATTGGAATGTTTTTTACCATATGACGATACAACCTCTTTGTAGCGTGTCCAGGCTTGTTCAAAACCACGCACAGTGTAATAAAGATTGGCTTGATCCAAAACTTTTTTGGGTAAATTCATACTTGAAAAATCCCAATGCATCGATTTCATCGACTTTTCTTGAGTATGGCAGCTGCTACATGCATGCAAAGTCGAACGGACCAAACGGTATGCGTAGGCTTTGTGCCCATGCTCAAAGGCATCATGGACACGATTGATGTTTTCAATAAAAACGCCAGCAGATTTTTCATATCCAGGCGTTGTTAATCGCGTATGATGCGTAAGCTCAGCTGATAGCTCTTGCATAGCTTGCAAGTCCTGGGCGATTTTTTTACTATTTTTGTCGGTGACAAAGGCTTCTTGATCATAAATGAACGGACTTAAATCAACCACTCGCGCAAGGAACTGGTACATCACGGAAGGGACAGGCTTTGCGGCCAGACCTTGTTGCAAAAAAACAAGCATACATACCAACACCACCCCACCAAAAAAGAACTTTTTCATGCCGATATTTAACCACAGATTGATTATTTTGACATGATATTTGTCATGGCGTTATGCTATGGGCAGATCTACAATGTGATTGAAAAGGAGTCACCATGTTTACTAATATTATCGTTCCCGTTGATTTTTCTAAGTCCTCTATTCGTACAGCTAAACAAGCAGTTACGCTTGCGCAAAAATACGACGCTGCGCTACATTTGATCCATGTCATTGAACCCTCTGAAACCATTCCTTATCCCATTCATATCGAACTTGAAAGTTATCGAGAGCAAGCCCACACATCTGCGACAGAAAAAATGCAAGCGCTGGTCACCGAGCTAGCATACACAAACTGCAAAAACACGATCGCATATGGCATCCCTCATACAGAAATCAACACCTATGCGAAGCAGCATCATATCGACCTGATTATGGTCGCACCGCATGGTAAATCAGGCGTTGAAAGGTTTTTTGTAGGAAGCGTGACTGACCGCCTGGTGCGCACCTCTGACTGCAGTATTCTTCTTGTGAAGTAAGCCTTGGCTGGGTTGACCTTGCGATGATTTTTATCCAGACTTCATCTATGTTACAATGTATAGGTGGGAGTCTTTCGTATTCTTGTTACCGTTATTCGCATTATACACAAAGTCATTACCCTTTTGCCAAAACTCCAAAAAGCCATCAAAAACGAAAAAGACCCTCAAAAGCAAGCCCGCATCCAGCAGCAGCTCTTACATGAGGAGCTTTCTCAAATCCCAGAATATAGAGATCTCATCAAAAAACATGGCAAAAAGAAAACGCAAGCGCACGTATCAAAACAACAGCTGCGCCAAGAAATGATTGCTTCGATCAAACAAAGAAAGCTGCGCCAAAATAGCTCCTCAAAAAGGCCATATAAAAAACCTTTGGGGAAACCTATTGTATGGCACTATCCTGAAAGCAACCTTCATCCGGAGGTTCAAACAGCCCTTGCTCCTTCCAAAGACAGGGTTATTTCAGGTTACGAAGATTATCCACTTTTACATGAATTGCTATCGTCCTAAAACTGCGTAAAATCTAAAATTTCTTGTTTTGCGCGGCGCATTTGCCTACAATGCCAGCTAGAAGCTTATATAATATCAACTAACTAAAGGAGTCTCGTGATGAGCATGGGTGAAATGATTTTTTGGGTCGGTCTGGTCGTGGTTTTTTTCGATTCTGTGTTTATCGTCCGTCAACGTACTGCTGTCATCATTGAGCGCTTTGGAAAATTCAATTCCGTGCGTTTTGCTGGCCTTAAATTTAAACTTCCCTTTATCGACCGCAAAGTACGCAAACAAAACCTGCGGATCATCGAGCATAACGTTGATGTCGAGACCAAAACGTTAGACAACGTGTTTGTCAATATCCAAGTCTCTGTCCAATACAAAATCAAGAAAAACAAAGTAGCAGAGTCTTACTATGAATTGGAAGATCCATTTGCCCAGATCAAATCATATGTATTTGACACCATTCGATCTGAAATTCCCAAAATGAAGCTTGACGATGTTTTTTCCAATAAAGAAGCTTTGGCCGTCTCCATTAAAGACAGTCTTTCGGATGTTATGGAGCAGTTTGGTTATCAAATCATCAACTCGTTGGTCACCGATATTCAACCTGAAATGTCAGTGAAAAACGCCATGAATAAAATCAATGCAACCGAGCGCGAAAAAATCGCTGCGGCCAACGAAGCTGAAGCACAAAAAATCAAGCTGGTCAAAGTCGCCGAAGCCGAAGCTGAAAGCAAACGCTTACAAGGACAAGGACTGGCCAACCAACGTACTGAAATCGCGCGTGGGATCAAAGAGTCGATTCAAACAATTAAAGAGACTGGCGTTGACGAAGGTGAAGTCATGACGCTATTGTTGGTTACCCAGCACTATGACGCCATTCAGGACTTTGCCAAACACACCAACTCCAATTCGGTCTTGATGAACTATAGCCCTGGAGGTATCAGTGATGTCGCCACCCAAATCCGTGAGGCTGTACTGTCACTCAAAACACCTCCTGCCAAAGTATAAGTTTTGGATAAGGCAGCAACATCAGAATTTTCGAAAGCAGTCGTGGCATTAAAAAAAGCACTTGCGACCGAACCATCCGATATACAAAGAGATGCAAGTATACAAAGATTTGAATTTTGTATTGAATTGGCGTGGAAAACAGCCAAAAAAGTCATGGGCACCTACCAGACTTCTCCCAAACAGGTCATTCGCGAAATGGCGCAAGCTCAATTGATTGAAGATATTGAACTGTGGTTACAGGCCATCGACAAACGAAACCTTAGTTCACATACGTACAAGGAAGCATTGGCTATTGAAGTTTACCAGTTTGCTAAAGTTTTTTTACCGCACCTTGAAAAGCTTATGATAACTCTATCATCGCAATGAAATTTGGGCTCACAGAGGATCAGTATCATTTTATTATCGACACTGTCGTACGGCCACTTGCCGAAAAAGGTTGGGCCGTATGGTGTTTTGGATCTAGAGCCAAAGGCACCCAGCAAAAATTCTCTGACCTTGATCTGCTCGTCGATGGGCCTGGAGAAATCTACCTAGGTAGTATTGAAGAGCAACTGATCGAAAGCAACTTTCCCTATAAAGTCGACTTGGTTACCTATAAAAACCTTGCCGAAAGCTATCAAGAAGATGTAAACAGAAGCAAAGTGTTGTTTTTGGATGATTCCAAATGAAAAAATTCAAAACCATATACCAAAGAGCTCAAAAGCGTAAAGGTGGACCTAAGGCCTTGCAAAAAATTTTGCATCCCCCTGTCTCTAAAAAAGTGATGCAAGCTTTCCCTAACGATCGTGTGCTTGCAGCCATGTCCAAATGCATTTTTCGCGCCGGTTTTAGTTGGAGCGTCATTTACAACAAATGGCCTGATTTTGAAAAAGCCTTTTACGGCTTTAAGGTTGGCAAACTACTTAGCCTGGATCCAGAGGAATGGGAAAACTATATCTTGGATACGCGTATCGTTCGTAATCGCCAAAAAATTACATCTGTGTATGACAATGCTGTTTTTATTCATGAAATTTCTCAAGAGCATGGTAGCTTTGGCCAATTCATTGCAAAATGGCCCGACGAGGACCAGGTCGGATTACTTACCTACCTCAAAAAACATGGCAGCCGTTTAGGCGGTCAAACCGGTATGTACTTACTTCGAATGCTCGGTAAAGATAGTTTTTTGCTTTCCCAAGATGTCATGCAAGTCCTCGTCCATGAATGCAATTTGGATGTCCCTATGCAACCGGTCAGCCAGCGCGATTTCATTGCGATTCAAAATCAATTCATTGCCTGGAAAAAAGAAACCAAGCTCTCTTTCACCCATCTAAGCCAGTTGACGGCCTATTCTACGGGCCAAAACTATGACCAACCGACCACCTCCTATGAAACTGGCAGATGGAATGAGATCTGATCTACCTTTATTTTCTTTGTATGCAGACCGCGTGAGTATGGACTGCTCAGATTCGACAGCTTACGCAAGTTCTCACCTGAGCAGTCCATACTCACGCTCATTGCTAAAACATGTTTGATTTTAATACACAACGACCCTAATTATGGGTTCAACACAAAGATGGTACAAAAAGCGACTGAATCGAGGGTTATGACGCATCAGACAGGCGTATACCTTATGTTTTACCACATCCAGCCTTGTATACGCACCTTTGGGTATCCATTGCCTGATCCAATCACATAAAAAACATAGATATTTCGGAGATCTTTTGCTATGAACGTGACTTCAAGTCGGAGGATTGGCCGAGCGGTTGAAGGCGGCGGTCTTGAAAACCGTTGTACCTTGACGGGTACCGGGGGTTCGAATCCCTCATCCTCCGCCACTCTTTCCGTCAAATTCGGGTTCCCTTATGCTTTTACCTTCGAACCCTATCTTGCTGGGATTCGAACCTAAAGGTTCGTCTACTTATCTAGTCGCTTCGCTCCATGGCGCAGCCTCCCCCATTTCTTTAAAGTCTTTAAACAATAGATGGATATCAAGATTATTGTTTTTGCTGTTGAGTCCCGCAGCTCGTTTTGATACATTGCGTAAATATGTCGGGCCATGTTATAAAAATAAAAACCCACATCATCATCGGGTTTGCTTGTCTTATTTTCCTTTATTGCCCTGCTGCATTTTCTGCGCAAGCCTTGATTCTGGGGGGTGGCTTGGAAACATCGAAGATTTTTATCATGCCCCCTGCAAAAAATTGGGCGCTGGGCCTTCAGGCATTGGGATGGAAGGTCAAAGTTGTATATGGCGATGAAAATGGTTATTTGCCAACCTTCGTGGAGGGGCAGCAACCTGCCACGTACCAAAATGTAATCGATGCGCTCAAAGACATTGAGAAAACCGTTGCAGATCAAGAAGATGTATTTGTGTTGTTGTCAACACACGGGCAGCCCGAATTGCATTTTGATCCAAACACCTGGGCCATTCAGGTTGGGGAGGGCCATGCATTTTCACTTGCCGATCAAGACATGCAAACTGCAGCATTGACAACATACTTGCAAAAAATCAATCACGCCAATGGCAGCGGAAAAGTTTTTTTTCTTAATCAATCCTGCTTTTCAGGTCGCATGATCAAAACTTTTCCAAAACAAGAAGGCATGTGTGGTTTGGCAACATCGGGACCAAACCAGCTCAGTATGCGGCGAAATTTTTCTGAAATCATTGGTTATAATCTTGCCGGACAATTACGTAAAGATCCGTATCTAGGCGATCCTCATATCATCGATTTTGCTGATGATTATACGGCAAGAAATATATTGTCCATGGCTTTAAACAAGGATCAATCCACCCATTCGATTTATAGTTATGGTTTTGGTTTAGAAGCATTCAACGTCGAAAATTCCGAAGCCTTTTTTCAAGCGGCAAAAGATATGCAGTTATTTGAAGAAAACCAAGCCATACCCGCATGGACAACAGCTGCATCGGCCAATCATATTGCAACGGAATATCTCAACAATCCGTATTACCAGGGTCTTGTTGCCATCAACCAGTTTTTACAAGAGCATGCGCCAAAATTGATTGCGTCTATCAATGCGTTTATCACCGAGCATGGAGAGACGTATATGCATGAAATCGAGTATGACCTGCTAAGCGTCGCAAAAGAGAAAGACTTGCTACAAATAGATTATATTCAAGCAGATCTGCGCGATCGATTGTTACAAGCTGTGGCAGGGGAAGCAGAAGAGCGACATGTCAATGCGCAAAAATATCCTGTATTGGCAGCATTTATCCAAAGTATAAGCAGTCAAATTCCTGAAGACATGATTGCTCTTTACGAAAGTTTTCAAATCTTCCCACGTCCATATATTGATCAGCCTTGGCAAGTCCATGAAGCAAGAAACAAAATTTTTTCCAAAGCATTGCAGGAAAAGCACCCATCTACGTGCAGTGATTTTGATTTTGACCGACGATGATGATTTAGAATACCATACTATATTACGATGCAGTCAACGATCTCCTTCATATCATTTTCTTATCTTTTTTCGACAATATATAACGTTTCGGTACTATTTTTGGGAGCAGGGATATGCCCTGCAGCTTGGGATTGATGGGCCTGAGCAACCGCAAAAGACTGTTCTGCGTAAGTTTTTTTGGTGCCGGGTAGCGCATTTGTTAGACGATTTGTTTGCCAAACCGGAAGATTCTCTTTGCCTTTGGATGAGTCAATACGGTAGCCCTCTTCGACCGCCAAAAGTAGCTTGGCTTTTTTTCCAAAGACCTGTTGATCCCATAGCTGCTGCGTAATAAAGCGTACCGCTTTATGGTGGGCATGGGCATCTTGGTCCATCGACATGGTAACAACAATATCGGCCTGATAAGATGCTACATAGGCTTTGATTTTTTGGGCAATTGTGCCTTGATCCCAAATGTTTGCCCCTAAAAACAAGTTGACGTCGCGTACAGGTTTGCCTTGCTGATCTCGCAAAGGGACATCACCTTGATCGAGCATGAGATGATCATCAATACCATACCCCAAAGCCGCGCTTTGCAATTCCTGGCAACGAATTTTTTTTAACTCTTCGGCTGCGACGACCTCATACTGGGCCTGGCCATGCTCATCCAGCCCTTTAAACATTTTGCCGCCCTCACCAGCAGTAAAATAAATCGCACGCACTTCATGGCCAGCATTTCTCCACTGTAGCAAAAAACTCCCCAACATGGTCTCATCATCGGGGTGCGCTAAGAGTAGTAGAATACGTTTTTCTTCGCCATGTTGCGCTTTTGAAATCGGCCGATCTGAACATGCAAAACAAAACAGCACCCCTGCAAACAGCAATAAAAAAGACTTTTGATACACGATTCCCCCTAAAAACTATCTCTTGAGCATAGACTTACCACTATATCCCCAAACATTGCAATGACAGAATGGCAACAAAGTAGACACAATATATATTGTCTTATCTGACCTTTAAAAGGTATAAAGTTTTTTATCGTTTTGCAAACATACTTTACAAGGAATTTGACTATGAAACTCCCCATGCAAACAGCTCTGATCACAGGTGCCTCCAGTGGCATTGGGGTTGATCTTGCTTTTGAATTTGCCAAGCGTGGACACCACCTGGTACTGCTCGCGCGGCGTGAAGATCGATTACTCCAAGTAAAAAGTGATATCCTATCGCAGTACCCTGCCCTACAAGTACATATTCTCGTGCAAGATTTAATTCAGGATGATGCGCTTAAGCAGATTCAGCAGTTTCTTACGGCCAATAACATTAGCATTGATTATTTGGTCAACAATGCCGGTTTTGGTCTAAGAGGACAGTTCCATGAATTAGATCAACAGCGACAGCTTGATATGATTACCCTCAATGTGACCCGATTGACTGAACTTTGCCGCCATTTTTTGCCATCGATGCTCGCTAAAAACAGCGGTGGCATTCTTAATGTGGCTTCAGTTGCTGGGTTTCAACCTGGACCTAAAATGAGCGTATATTTTGCTAGCAAAGCCTTTGTACTTTTTTTAAGTGAAGGCATTTACGAAGAAATCAAGCCAAGTCATGTATTGATCTCAACCCTTTGCCCTGGTCCAACGGCATCTGAATTTGGTAAAGTCTCTGACATGGAAAACACCCGTTTATTTGACCATGGGGTGATGGCATCGGCTGAAGTTGCACGAATAGGGGTAGATGGTTTTTTTCGTAATCAAGCCATCGTGATCACGGGGTTCAAAAACAAAATTCTCGCTATTTTGAACCGATTTGTACCGAGATTTTTGGTCCGCAAAATCGCCCACTTTCTCCAGACGTAGATCTACCTTTTTATCCTTCTTTACAGATCATTTCCGTACCAACATAGGGCACCAGTACATCCGGAATGCGCAAGGATCCATCAGGTTGTTGGTAATTTTCTACAATCGCGACCAAGGTTCTACCAATGGCCAAGCCAGAGCCGTTTAAGGTATGAACATAGTCATTTTTGCCATCTTTTTTGTATTTGATCCCAGCTCTTCTGGCTTGAAAGTCTTCAAAACATGAGCAAGATGAAATTTCGCGATAGGCTTGCTGTCCAGCAAGCCAGACCTCTATGTCATAGGTTTTGGCTGCGCCAAAACCAATATCACCAGAGCACAGAGATACCACTCGATAAGGCAATGCCAGTTTCTGCAGTATGGTCTCGGCGTGAGAGGTCAGCTCTTCCAATGCCTGGCTGCTGTTTTCAGGGGTTGTAAACTGCACTAACTCGACTTTATGGAATTGGTGCTGTCGAATCAGCCCCTTGGTATCCTTACCATAAGAACCTGCCTCTTTGCGAAAACAAGGGCTATAACAAACAAATTTTTGTGGCAACATATCCTGACGTAGTGTTTCTTCACGGTAATAATTGGTCACCGGGACTTCAGCCGTTGGAATCAAATAAAATTCCGGATCTTGCATATGAAAAGCATCTTCCTTAAATTTTGGTAATTGCCCGGTGCCTGTCATCGCATCTTGGTGCACCAAAAGCGGGCTTGAAATTTCGGTATATCCGTGCAAGCGATGCACATCGAGCATAAAATTGACCAACGCACGCTCAAGTCGGGCGCCCCATCCAACAAGATAAGAAAAACGACTCCCAGAAACCTTTGCCGAACGTTCTATATCAAGCATGCCTAAAGCTACCATCAAATCATCATGCATCTTGGCATCTTTGATGGTCACTGGGTTACCCCATGTTCGAATTTCAAGATTATCACTCTCGTCTTTGCCAACCTCCACTGATGGGTCCAGTACATTGGGCATGAACAATAGTTTTTCCTTCAGCTCACTTTGGGCTTTTTCCATAGCTTCGTGCAATGCTTGAATTTCGACTTTTAACGCTGTGGTTTGTTTTTTTAGCTCCTCAGCTAGATCTGGTTCCTTTTTCTCTTGGTAAATTTGACCAATTTGTTTGGATAAATCATTGAGCTTGGCTTTTTCATCATCATGTTTGCGCTGCAAGTCTTTACGTTTTTGATTAAGGTGATCTATCTCTTGTAAGTCAAAAGCATCGCCACGCTTTTGTAGCGATTGCATAATTCGATCTCGATTTTTTTCTATAAAGCCATAATCTATCATATGCGTCTTATAGCATACTGCAAAGTGGCAAGCCAGTCTCACTTACAACATGTTTTCAATGTTTCATGTATGGTAAGCTCGCATGCGGTTGGTTCAATGTTAATGATGGTATGTCAACCGATAAATTTCGTCTTCAATTTCGGCTCTCTCAATTGTTTTTGGATCTAGTTGCAAATAAGTCTGAAAAGCAACGACGGCTTGCTTGGGTTGATCCAAATTTTTCAAGACGAAACCTAGATGGTAATAAACAGAAGGATTCTTTGGGTTCTTCGCTTTTGCATTACTAAGAAACGTGAGTGCTTGCTGAAAATCACCAGCATCTTCATAAATGACGCCAATTTCATAGTGCGCACGACCATCATTCGGACTCAGCTTGAGTAAAGCGTTGAACTGTTTCAAGGCTTCGCTGGTTTTTTCTTGGTAAAAATACGACTTACCTAAATAATACAGCGCTTCTTCATCTTTGGCATTAACATCAACAATGGCTTTGAACTGCTCCCCAGCTTTGTCAAAATTGTTGATTTCATAATAATATTTTGCAATGGCTTTGTTAGGCAATGTCCAATCTGGTTTCAGTTGATTGGCTTTTTCCATATCGAGTGAGGCATTTTTGATATCGTTCTTACGAATAAATGTAAGTCCTCTTTGATAATACGCATTGTGTGACTCACTCCAGATTTCGATCGCCTTGGTAAACGAATTCAAAGAAATATCAACTTTGCCACTCTCACGTTCGGCAATGCCCAAATAATAATAGGTTTCATAGTTTTCTGAATCATACAAATAAGCTTCATCTAAATGATCAATGGCTTCAATGTACTGCCCCTCTTCGATCAGCATTTTGCCAAGCGTAACGCGAAGAGAAACGTTTTTTGGATCATCCTCAAGAATTTCATTGATGACTTTTTTGGCTTCACCCGGTTTGCCTTTATCAAAATAAATTTGTGCCAAAATGCCACGCGCTTCATAATTGAGTTGGTCAATATTAAGTGAATCAATGATGTATTTTTCGGACTCTTGGTATTCTTGTTTATAATAATAGGTTTTTCCCAGCGCACCCAGGGTAGAAGCATTATTAGGCTGTAATTTATTGGACGTAGTTAAATGTTTCAATGCCAAGTCATACTTCTCTTGTTTAAGAGCCAAGATACCAAGGGAACGATGCACTGTAGCTTTTTGAATATCAGTCTTGGCATTTTTAATCGCATCGTTTAGGATTTTGGCGGCCTCTTTAAATTCATTTTGTTCTAAATAAAGCATGGCTAAAAGATTTTGCACATCGACAAACCCTGGAGTTTTTGTCAAAACTTCCTGCAAGTAGGTCGTAACTTCTGCATAAAAGCCTTGGTCAGCACGGCTTTCTGCATATTGCACAATCGCGCTTTCCATTTCAGGCGCTGCCGTCACAACTTTTTTCAGTAAGGCTTCGGCTTCTTTGGATTTACCGACAAAACGTAAATTGCGACCATATGCAACTGTATATTCATGATGGTCAGGTTTAATCGTATAGGCTTGCTCAAAATATTTGACTGACTTTTCATACGCTTTCAAATGCTCATGTTTTAAACCTAGCTCATACGCATAAACATCGTTTCTCGACATTTTTTCAACTGCTAGCTCCAAGGTGATGATGCTTTTCTCTTCATTGCCTTGGGCGGCAAAAATTTCGGAGATCATCTTATAGCATGCGGCGTACATCTTTGGCCCCATTTTTGATTTTTGCTCTGCGACGATTTTGTTCAGCGGTTCTAAAATGGTTTGATCATTCTTGGCATGAAGATATTGATAATAAGCCACAGTTGAAGGAATATGTTGATTGCTTTCCATCAAAGCCTGGTACATTTTTACGGCTTCGACAACCTTGCCCTGAGCTTGCGTAAGACTTGCTTGAATATAGTGGGCTCGAATACGATTCGGATCCAATTCCATGAGCTTGGTTAGGTATGTCTGTGTCGCCTCAAAGTCTTCAATGATCAAACTTAACTCCGCTGCAACCATTAAATTATCAATGTTATTTTCTTCGATTTTTAATAACTGGGTCAAACGAGCTTTTGCTTCGTCACTACGACCTTGGAATTGTAAAAACCGAATCTGTGCTCGCAATGTCTCAGGTGTATTGGGACTTACAGTATCAGCTTGCCGGACCCACTGCTGTACTTGATTAAAATCTTCCGTATCAAGATAGCCGCGGCCTGCCATCATTGTTGCTTCAGCTAAACCTGAACTTGCTTTTGGATGATTGGAAAAGGCGTCTAAAATTTCCTTATAAATCGTTTTTGCTTTTTCATAAAAGTCATAACTATCCATCGCAAGCAACTTATTAGCCTGCGTATATTTTTGATCTAATTCCTGTAAGAGTTCGGGTGTTAAATTGGACGCTTCTTCTGCAGCTTGCTCTAAACGAGATTTGGCTTCAGATTTTTTTAGCGAAAAGCCCAACAGACCTTGATCGGTAAAGAACACCATGTAAACAGCACCACCT
>JAGRMV010000069.1 GCA_020441045.1 Deltaproteobacteria bacterium
TCTCAACCCGGCTCTTACGGCGCGGGCTTTTTTGTTTTTTGCTTATCCAGCTGAAATCTCTGGTGATGCGGTTTGGGTTGCTGCCGATGGTTTTTCTGGAGCGACTATTTTGGCACAGGCGGCTGCATCTGGTATTGAAACCGTAACCTACACCATGCAACAGGCTTTTATCGGTCTTATCCCAGGATCAATGGGAGAAACTTCAACCTTAGCCTGTTTACTCGGGGCTGGCTACCTGATTGCAACTGGTATTGGCTCGTGGAGAATCATGGCAAGCATGACGGTATCCACCGTTGCCTTTGCTCTGTTGCTAAACTGTATTGGCAGTGACAGCAATCCTATGTTTTCTATGACCCCACTGTGGCACATAGTTTCAGGCGGGTTTGCATTTGGTTGTGTTTTTATGGCCACGGATCCTGTTAGCGCAGCAATGACACAAAAAGGCCAATTTTTCTACGGCGCATTGATTGGTTTGATGGTCATCCTTGTACGGGTGATCAACCCTGCATTTCCAGAAGGCGTGATGTTAGCCATCTTATTTGGTAACGTATTTGCGCCGCTGATTGATTACTTTGTCACGCAAAGCAATATTAAACGAAGAAAGTTACGGTATGCAAAAGGATAGTGTCATAGGTACGCTCGTCACTGCACTGGTTGTATGTGTCGTCTGCTCTTTATTGGTTTCTGGTTCTGCTGTTTCACTCAAAGAAAAACAACAAGCGAATAAAAAACTGGACATCAAGAAAAACTTACTCCTCGCATCTGGCCTGATTACAGAACAAGAAGCGACAGCCGAAAACATTGAGCGAGCCTTTGCTGACATCGATGCGCAGGTCATCGAACTTGCGACTGGAGAGCCTGCACCAGATCTCTCAGCCAATACCTTTGATCAACGCAAGGCTGCAAAAAATCCTGAGCAAAACAAACAAATTGATCCGAAAGCCGACAGTGCCCGCATCAAACAACGTTCAAAATATAGCATCGTTTACCAGGTGAAGGACAATGGTCAAACACAAATGTATATCTTCCCTGTTCATGGCAAAGGTCTTTGGTCAACCTTGTATGGATTTATTGCCCTAGCCTCTGACTTGCAAACGGTAGAAGGCATTGGGTTTTATGAACACAAAGAGACCGCCGGGCTCGGTGGAGAAGTTGATAACCCCGACTGGAAAGCTTCGTGGAAAGGCAAAAAGATTTATGACGATCAATTTGAAGTTGAATTACAGGTCATCAAGGGCAAAGTAAGTCCACAAGATAAAAATGCTGATGTCAAGATCGATGGTTTGTCTGGCGCAACGATCACCAGCAATGGGGTAACTGGCTTGGTAAGATATTGGTTTGGTCCGGACGGTTTTGGTCCATATATCGAAAAAGCAAGAACAGCTGAGGTACCTGCACAATGAACAAAGTAAAAAAAATCATTTTTGATCCGCTTTTTAATAACAACCCAATCGCTTTACAAGTCTTGGGCATTTGTTCTGCACTTGCCGTTACCACAAAGCTCGATAAAGCCTTGGTTATGTGTGCCGCGGTGACTGCAGTGACTGGATTGTCAAACTTAAGTGTAAGCTTGATTCGTAATTACATTCCTTCCAGCATCCGTATCATTGTACAAATGACGATCATCGCGTCTTTGGTCATTCTAACAGAACAAATTTTAAAAGCATTCGTCTATGACATCGCCAAAGAGATGGCTGTGTTTATTGGCCTGATCATCACCAACTGTATCGTCATGGGACGTGCAGAAGGGTTTGCCATGAAAAACCCACCTTTGATCAGTTTCTTTGACGGTATTGGCAATGGTATCGGCTATAGCTTGATTCTTGTTTATGTCGCATTTTTTAGAGAGCTTTTTGGATCTGGAAAGCTTCTAGGCTTTTCTGTTTTACAACCAACCACTGAAGGCGGTTGGTACTCTACCAATGGACTTGCTTTGCTTGCACCAAGCGCATTTTTTTTGATCGGCCTATTTATTTGGCTGCTACGCACTTTCAAACCCGAACAAGTTGAGGAGAACTAAACATGCTTGAACACTATCTCAGCGTTTTTATCAAGGCCGTGTTTATTGAAAACCTGGCACTTTCTTTCTTCCTTGGCATGTGTACTTTTTTGGCGGTCTCCAAAAAAGTAAAAACTGCAATTGGCCTTGGTATTGCCGTTGTGGTCGTACAAGCCATTACAGTACCTGTAAACAATCTTATCTATAACTACCTGCTCAAAGAAGATGCATTGGTTTGGGCTGGGATCGAAGGTGTTGATCTAAGTTTTCTCGGATTGATTTGTTACATCGGAGTGATTGCGGCTATGGTGCAGATCTTAGAGATGGCGTTAGACAAACACGTACCCGCGCTCTACAACGCGCTCGGCATCTTCTTGCCATTGATCACTGTAAACTGCGCTATTTTAGGGGGTTCGCTTCTGATGGTGGAGAGAGATTACACATTTGTCGAATCATGTATTTATGGTGTCGGCAGTGGTGTCGGCTGGGCACTTGCAATTATGGCCCTAGCTGGGATACGTGAAAAACTCAAATACTCTGATATTCCAGTGGGTCTTCGTGGTTTGGGTATTACTTTTATGATTGTAGGACTTATGTCCTTAGGGTTTTTAGCATTTTCAGGGATACAGTTATAATGAGTATGATTCTTCTTAGTGTTGGCATGTTTACATTTGTTGTCTTGGCTTTGGTTGCCATTATTTTGGCTGCTAAATCCAAACTTGTCGCGTCAGGTAGTGTGACAATCAACATCAACGATGAAAAAAATATTGAAGTCTCTGGTGGTGGCAAACTGATGAATGTTCTTGCCGACAATGGTATCTATGTTTCAAGTGCCTGCGGCGGCGGCGGTACTTGCGCGCAATGTAAGGTCAAAGTTTTTGAAGGCGGCGGTGATATTCTTGAAACCGAAACAGGTCATATCACCAAAAAAGAAGCCAAGGCCGGTTGCCGACTTTCATGTCAGGTTCCGGTCAAGCAAAACATGAAAATTGAAGTTCCTGAAGAAGTCTTTGGCGTACGCAAATGGAAATGCACGGTACGTTCAAATCATAACGTCGCAACTTTTATCAAAGAACTTGTCTTAGAACTCCCAGAGGGTGAAGATGTACCATTTCGTGCAGGTGGATTCATTCAAATAGAACGTCCACCCCACCTCAGTATTGACTTTAAAGATTTTGCCATTGAAGACGAGTATAAAGATGACTGGGATAAGTACAACCTTTGGAAGTATAAATCAGTCAGCCATGAAGAGACGATACGAGCATACTCGATGGCCAATTATCCCGAAGAAAAAGGCATCATCATGCTCAACGTTCGTATTGCGACCCCACCGCCTCGACAAGACAGTGTGCCACCTGGCTTGATGTCTTCTTACATATTTAATTTAAAACCTGGAGACGAAGTCACCATTTCGGGACCTTTTGGCGAGTTTTTTGCCCGTGATACCAATAAAGAAATGGTTTTTATCGGTGGTGGTGCCGGTATGGCGCCCATGCGTTCGCATCTTTTTGATCAATTTCGACGGATCAAAACAGATCGCAAAGTCTCTTTTTGGTATGGTGCTCGTTCAAAACGAGAAATTTTTTACCAGGAAGATTTTGATACCATTGATCAAGAATTTGATAACTTTCAGTGGCACGTTGCACTTTCAGAGCCGCTGCCAGGAGACAACTGGAACGGTTATACCGGCTTTATTCACCAAGTCCTATATGATAACTATTTGAAGCACCACCAAAGTCCTGAAGACTGTGAATATTACCTCTGCGGTCCACCAATGATGAATACCAGTGTCATTAATATGCTACTTGACTTAGGTGTCGAGCCTGAAGATATTATGCTGGATGACTTTGGTGGCTAACCACAAAAAAAAACTCGTTGTTGGCTTTTGCCTTTGTATCAGTGTTGTCCTTTCTGCGTGTTACCCCCGTCCTTATGTCGAGGTATTACGTGGGAATACCATGGGGACAACCTATAATATTTCAGTCTATACCAAAAAACGTGCTGTATTTTTGAGCCTGCAAAAGGATATTGATGCGCTGCTGACCGATATCAACCAACAAGTTTCAACCTACATCCCTACCTCGCAAATCAGCCAAGTCAATACCAGTAGCAAGAACATCCCGATGGTCATTGGTAAACACTTTGCCCCTCCCCTTCGTACGGCTCTTGATATTGCAAAATCGACGGACGGCATTTATGACCCCACCATTGGCCCACTGGTTAATCTTTGGGGATTTGGTCCACACAAGACCCAAAAAAAACCGTCAGAAGCTGACATTGCACAAGCGCTAGCTTCTATTGGTTATCAATACGTCGACCTTCGTATGGAAAATGGCATTGCAACCATCAGCAAGCTCAAAGACGATATTCAAATCGATCTATCCTCTGTTGCCAAAGGATATGCTGTTGATCAAATCGCCGAATATTTACTGCAACGAGGTTTCATCAATCATTTGGTCGAAATCGGTGGAGAAATGCGCGCACTTGGCAAAAAAGGTCCTCACCCTTGGATCGTCGCGATTGAAAAACCTATTGAAGGCGTCCGTTCCCCTTACAAAGGATTTCCATTGCTAAATCATAGCCTGGCCACTTCTGGCAATTACCGCAATTACTTTACGCAAGATCATGTCAATTATGCCCATACGCTTCATCCAAAAACAGGTCAGCCTGCAACGTCCTCTCTCTTATCGGCTTCGGTGATGCATAAATCTTGCATGCAAGCCGATGCCTTGGCAACTGCATTGATGGCAATGGGAGACCAAAAAGCGATTGCGTATGTTGAAAAACACAAGCTCGACGTTTTTTTGATCTTTCGTGATGAGCAGCATGGACTAAGGCATAAAAAATTTGGTATGTTCGCTATGGAGGTCAATACACCATGAATATTTTTCTGATTACGCTCATCATACTCTTTGCATTTATGCTCATGATGGCCATCGGCGTCATGGCCGGACGAAAACCATTGCAAGGCTCATGCGGCGGCCTTGGAAAAATCATGGGCAAAAAATGCGACTTTTGCGACAACAAAGGTCAATGTACAAAAAAAGCCGAATCTACCAGTGAATAACACCGCAAAGCATAACGCTTTTTAGTGATTTTTAATCGATCATGAAATCAATGTCATCTATACAGCCAACGAGTAAATCATATGTGCTAGAACGTCCATTTTCACTACAAATCCCGTTAATAACACCACTATTACTGGAAGTAAGTAGCCCTCTTGCTTCTTCTCCATCGTACAGTTCGATATAGTATTTTATACTATCGTAAGTTGTATATTGATCCCCACCTCGACAATCTTTCTCACTTACTTTCACGACACTCAAAACTGCAATTGGGTTGACCTTTATACCCCACTTAAGTTGATTTTCGGTGTAGGTATAACCGTCTCGTTTAATCTGCTCAGAGGGAACTGGAACTATATCGTTACCAAATTCTTTTTTAGATGCAGCGGTCTGCAGCAAATGATTTTTCACAATCACTTTTAAATATTCAGGATGCCTTTGTAACCAGTTTCTAATATTTTCTGGAAGCCCGTCAGTTAAACTCAAATAAATATTCTTGTCGATTTCGATTTCATATAATGCGCTGCCTTGACTTGCAGATAAAAAATAATCAACTTCTAAAACGACAACTGCATCTTGTGCTTGTGTAATAATTGGACATATAAGAAAAAACAAAAGCATAACAATTTGTTTTTTAAATGAACCGCGCATAACCCCTCCTTATTTTTTGCTTTTCATTTAAAACACATATTACTTTCTAATGCAATGCGTATTTTACTACGTTTGAATGCCAGCAAAATCATTTTGCAGAAATAAAATACAAGAATAACAACACTGCTTCATCCAATTTGACACGATGCAAATACACTGATAGAGCCGTGCACAACCAAAGCAAAAAGAAAGGTTTTATTATGCTTCATTGTATTCAGCGAAGTGCTAAACATTTTGTAAAATTTGTTCTCATCTTATCTTACTCATCAGGTCTATACGCACAGAACAATCAAGATGTAACGCAACCACACCCCGTTCCAACAGATTCAGCTATGCTCGAAGCTGTCATGGGGAAAATAGAGCAAATAAAAGACTTTATAAGTGCTTCTGCTACTCAGTCAGTGCTTTTATATGCCATCAAAGGCACCAAAATCATTGGTGAATGTACAGGACTTATCATCAAAACTCCTTTAACGACAAATGACTATGATATATTTACAGATCGCCACTGTGTGATAGGTGCGGAGTTCATCCAAGTTATTTTTAACGAACATCTCTCAGCACTCGCTCAGAATCTTTTCTTTGTTGCCAAAGATGGATCTGACATTGTTGGACTAACCGTCAATGAACCTTCATTCTTTATTGCAGATATCTCAGACACCGATGCTGAACCTGTGCTTGGCCCTTTGCCAGATATTGAACAACCCATTGAAAATACAACTTATGCATCAGAGCTGTACAAAGGGGAATCTCTTCGACTGGTTGAAAATCTTATCGCCGTAGAAGAAAAAGCCAATGACACGCAGGAGTCAGACGTAGACAAACACTATGAAATACCCAGTATGGACTATCTTTATGATGGTACGCCGTATTTTCTTGGCCAGATCAAAACTTTTGACATCCAATTTGGCATGATCGAGCAAGGTCAATCTGGCGCGATGGTAAGCCGTTGGGAAAAGCAAGACCCGCAACAAAATCAATTATCAGAAGCTATAGGACTTTTAGTGGGTAAATCTAGTTCACCCACGAGCAATCTAAAAGCATTTGTTGTGCCTTTAACAGTCATCACAAAAGAAAATAATGATTTAACTCAGCCTATTTCACTTTCAGATTGGAATGAAATACAAAAAAATACAAAATTGGGACAATTTTATATTGCCCGCAAGCTATCATCTGTCAGTGAACAAAAAATGGCTTTCCAAAAACTATTTGATGCCGAAAAAGAGCTTTTTAATCAAAGGTCGGATCAATTCAATTTTGACCTTATGCTCGCAGCAGGAATGACTTTGATAACGACACTGCCCGAAACCATCGAATCCAAAGATAGCACAAAGCAATATAATGTTGATCGAATACAAGTTTTACAAGATATTGAAAATATACTCACAAAAGACACAACCCTTGAAGTACATAAATCATTCTGGGTCGTTTATACGCATGAGCTTTTCTTTAGATATCTTCTCACAAGAAATTTTTCGCACTATCAGGCAAGCTCAAACATCATTTCTGAAAAAATTTCATCGGGAGATGGCATTTTTGACTATGAATTCTATATCAACATCATTTATGCAGCAGCAATTCGTTTGCCTGAATTTTCAGTTGATCAGATAAACGATAATCATATCGTCGATGAACTCGTCGATGGTCTGAGTAAAATTTTTGAGGGACTGACAACAACCGTTCGAAACAAACAAGATCAACAAGCCATATACAATCTTAGATTTACCTTTAAAAAAACGATACAGGTATTGCGCCATGAAGCCGATCTGCTACAAAACAATCAAGAAGCGAACAACACACTAAGTCGTGTTTTTTCATTTCGTGGAAAGCCAACACTTGCATTGTTTGAAGGTTGTATCAATTTACTTGAAAAACAAGTAGCTCGGCTTGACAACTAGGCCGATTCAGTACCGTACCCATCTCCGAGAGAAATCTAAATAGGTGTACGTTGCTCAAAAGACTGGTCGTACGTACGATATGAGGTGATGTCAGCTTCTCCATAGACCCAGGTGTAAAAGCCTTCACCCGTATCAAAATCGACCATCCAGAGGCCACGGGTCATCGCGCCAAAGTACATGATTTGTTCAGACCACAATGTGACAATTTCATGTAATTCCTGGGTCACTTCTTTCTTATCTCGGATCCCTTCAGGTTTTTTGAGTTCCTCAAATAATGGCTGTGCCCGCGCAAAAGCAACAAATGTAATACCCTCAATGCGAGATATAAATTGCCGGGCTCCAGCGAGGGTGAATTTCTTAGCACGCTTGATAAACGTAATATTTTGATCGTGCTCGTAAGGGAATGCTTGTTTCATGCTCTTATATTGTTATGCAAGGACTACCATCGTAGCCATATCCAAACTGTACTTGATTTGCCCCCTTACTGACTTTTTGGCAGCCACATACAAATCACTTCAGATAAGATCTGTGGCTGAACACTACTTGATTTCAATGGTTTAGACAACTTGTTACACCTGTTTTTTCCTGGTCAAGCACAATGTGAGTAAAGGTCTTACACCACAAACGAACCAACTTGATACTGGATTTTTCTTATGCCATTTTCATCAAAACGCTTATAGTCAATTTTCAATGACTCTATGCGCCCTTGTTGATTTTTTAAGAGCACATCTACCGTCGGTATATAGACCCCGCACAACCCTGCCCTGGTCGCCTGTTGTGGCAAAAATTGCATCCCACCTAGCATACTGATATGGGTATACAGCCGCGCTCCAAGATCATGTTTTAATTGAGATAAATAAGCACAAGTATCTAATTTTACTTCAGTTATTAAAATTATGATATTTTTCTCAGATTGAATAGCCATATCGCGGAAAGTAAAATATCCAGGGTTGATCATCACTTGCACAGCCAGGTCGGAATATGTAAGTAGCCAAGTATCTATCTCTGACTTTTTGTGTCGTATTTTTTCTGTTTTTATCATATCCACACTTGACATTTTGCGTTGTTCTATACTATAGGGTTTTCATGGCTAAATACACTCTACAATTTATCGCAATCTTGCTCATTGTTCCAGCAATGATCTTAACCGGCTGTAATCCTGAAGAAAAATCGCCAAAAGTGACCAACCCTGGCAAGCTATCTACAGGAGCTGGTGACGATGAAGCGCCGAAAAAAGTCGCAATCAAAGATCTTACCGCCGAAGATGTTGAGATTCAAGCAACTCCTACGGTGACCGCTGAAAAGATCACACTAGCATTTACTGTGAAATACAAAGTCGAAGTTGAGGGAGCCTTTTATACCATTGAATTATTAGATACAGATGGTGAGCCTGTTGTATTGGACACGCCCATTCCTGCAAGCAAAGAAGCTACATTAAGCCATGATATACCACCCGTCGATGAAGAAACAACCTATGCCACCCGCATAACCTTTCATGATGAGGCGGGAGAAGTCAAAAGCAACCCGATCGTAGGGCCCAAAATTGTTGTTACGCCGGCAAGTGATGAAAAAAATGATCCTATCGCTTTTGGCGCGCTCAAAAAAGAGAACATCTTATTTACTTCTGCGGCCACAGCTGCAGATAATGGTAAAATCACATTGACTTTTACCATTGCGTACAAGGTAACACTTGAGGATCCGCACTACTCCATCCAGTTAATCGATGCATCAAGCAATCCCGTGGATGAGATCAAGGCTGGAAAAACCTCACCGTTTACCAAAACCATTGACGCGCCCCAAGAAAAAACCACCTACAAAGTTTTGGTGACTGTACATAATCAGAAAGCGGATGATGCAAGTGATGTGTTTGAGTTTGACGCGCTAGACATTCCTGCTGCAGGCAGCACCCAGGATGTATTTTCTTCAAAAGAAGCGTTTAACAAAGGGGTAAATGTGAAAGTCTCAGAAGAAGGCTCCGAACGCGGTATCACCATCACAGCCCCCGAAAGCCATGACTTTCTTTATTTTTATGCTGAAAATGAAACTGGTGCATATGCAAGTGATGGTGGACCATGTCAAGGTATAGGACTTGCCAATTATCAAAGTGAAAAATTCACTCCCATCGAAATGGAAGAAGATAGTGAACAACATACCCGTACAGGAGCCCTCACAATCAAGTCTGATAAAGATGAGGTATATATCCGCATTGCCGCAGAAGATAAAACCGATAAAAACAAATGTGTTGTTTTCTATTTTCAGCAGCCTTTTAAAAAAGCCGCTCAATAAGAACAAACACTTTTAGCTTTTTACATCAAATCAAGGGTCTGCTATGCATCAATACATGCAAGCGGTGCAATATAGTAAGCTAGGATCTCCTGACGTTCTTCAATATACAACGGTTAACGATCCTGTCATCACAGATGACCAGGTTTGCATCAAAGTGGCTTTTGCCAGTATCAATCATACCGATATTCACTTTCGCAGAGGACTACCTGGTATGCAATCCAACCTCCCCCATATTC
>JAGRMV010000070.1 GCA_020441045.1 Deltaproteobacteria bacterium
CGAATAACATACTCTTGATCCGGTGCAAATGTTCGACTTGACTCAACCAAAAGCTTAGACTCATCTATACGCTCTACAAACATGTTGTGGAAATCTTCACCACCAAGCTCAATGTCCACAATACCAATAGTTTGATATGCAGGAAGGGTAACCATCACATTTGCGTTTCTAAAGGTCTCCTCCGAGCCGGACCTGACGAAGGCTTTTTTGCCGTCGTTTTTTTCTTGCTCGGCGATCCATTGCCTTTTTTCTTGGTTTTTTTGGCTGGCCGAACATTAAAGATGGCATGATCCAAAACCTCGTCAACCGTTTTGACAGGTACAATCTCTAGATCATCTAAATAATGCTCGGGAATCTCATAGAGATCTTTTTCATTGGTGTGTGGGATCAAGATTTTATGTACCTTGGCCCGCTTCGCAGCAAGAATCTTTTCTTTCAAACCGCCAATGGCCAGAACACGACCCCGCAATGTAATCTCACCAGTCATGGCGACATCACGAGAAACCGGCTTACCGGTTAATGCAGATACCAAAGAAGTAGTCATGGTCACACCTGCCGAAGGTCCATCTTTAGGAATCGCCCCAGCTGGTACATGAATATGCAAATCTTTGGTTTGAAAAATATCATCTTTGATACCCAAAGCTTTGCTATTGGTCCGTGCATACGAAAGTGCTGCGCGCGCAGACTCTTTCATGACGTCACCAAGTTGTCCAGTCAAGGTTAACGTCCCCTTCCCTTCCATGAGTGTCGTTTCGATGAACAACACCTCACCGCCGCCAGAAGTCCAAGCTAAACCGGTCGTGACACCAACTTCATTTTCTTCACTACGATTTTCAGGAATATAAATCGGTGGTCCAAGGTATTCATGAATATTCTCAGCGGTCACATTGATTTTCTTGGTATTGCCTTCTGCCACCTTTCTGGCATTTTTACGAAACACTGATGCAACCTTACGCTCTAGGTTTCGTAAACCAGCTTCTCTGGTATAAAGCTCAACAATACTTCGAATGGCTTCATCGTCTATAGAAACATTGGCTTTGGTCAAACCATTGGCATCCATTTGTTTTTCGAGCAAATAGCGTTTAGAAATCTCCACTTTTTCTTCCATGGTATATCCTGGAATATTAATGATTTCCATACGATCCCGTAAAGCGGGAGGAATCGTATCAATCGAATTGGCTGTTGCGATGAACATAACATTCGATAAATCAAAAGGCAGGTTCAAATAGTGATCCCTAAATGTATTATTTTGTTCAGGATCCAATACCTCAAGCAATGCAGAAGAAGGATCTCCTCGAAATGAATCTGATCCTAACTTATCAACCTCATCCAAGATAAACACAGGGTTGTTGGTTCCGGCTGATTTGATGCCTTGGATGACACGACCAGGCATTGCCCCGACATAGGTACGTCGATGGCCGCGAATTTCAGCCTCATCACGCATACCACCAACAGAGACGCGAACAAATTCACGCCCCATCGCTTTGGCTATTGATTTTCCCAGTGAGGTTTTTCCAACCCCTGGAGGCCCTGACAAACAAAGGATCGGTCCTTTGAGTTTTTTCTTTAGTTTAGTAACACTCAAAAATTCCAAAATACGATCTTTTACCTTTTCTAGGTCGTAATGATCCTCATCTAAAATTTCTTTGGCTTTTTTGATATCAATATTGTCATTGGAAGAAAGCTTCCATGGCAGTTCAATCAACCATTCAAGATAAGTCCGAACAATACTCGCCTCAGCGGCATCAGGGTGCATACTTTCCAAACGTTTTAACTGCTTGTATGCCTCCTCTTCGCACTCCTGCGGCATGTTGGCTGCCTCAATTTTATTTCTAAAATTAAGCGTTTCCTCTGCCTTTGGATCGCCATCACCTAACTCTGACTTGATCACACGCAATTGTTCACGCAAATAATATTCGCGCTGGATGCGACTCATTTCTCCACGTGCTTGGGTTTGGATTTTTTCTTGTACCGAGAGAATATCTAATTCTTTATGCAAAAGATCCAATACAGCCTGTAAACGTTGTTTTGGATGAACCATTTCTAAGATCGGTTGCGCTTCATCAATTTTTAATACCAAGTAAGAAGCCACCAAGTCCGCCAAACGTCCAGGGTCACGCACATCATCCAAGACGATCAAAATTTCAGGTGAAAGAATTTTGCCATGCGAAACAATTTTTTCGAGTACTTCACGCACACTTCGCATCATCGCTTCTAGCTCAACACGTTCAGCCTCAATATCAGGGGACGGAATTTCTTTTACCTTGGCAAAAAAATTGGGCGATGTTTTGGTAAACTCTTTGACTTTTGCTCGGCGCACACCCTGAACAAGAATTTTAATCCTGCCATCAGGTACTGGCAGCTTATGCATGCGCATAATCACCCCAACACAGCCATACTCATGGATTCCATCAGGATCAACAACATCAGCCTCGCCGTTTTTTTGTGCGGACAAGAAAATAAGTCGATCATTTTCTAGCGCATGATTGACTGCTTCAATCGAAGAATCCCTCCCCACAAAAAGCGGAAGAATGACCGAAGGAAAAAGTACAACGTCTTTTACAGGAAGAACCGGCAATTCTTCAGGGATTACAATCGAATCGATATCAGTGGTCATGGACATAAGTCTTTCCTTTCAGTCTTATAATTCTTTATCAATAATTTCGCTTAATTTTTCAGGAGGCAGTGCTCCTGAAACAAATACGCCATTGATAAAGTATGCAGGGGTCCCTGATACACCCGATTTTTGACCTTCTGCCAAATCTTTTTCTACATCAGCATTGTATTTTTTATCATTGTAACATGTTGTAAATTTATCTACATCCATCTTCAGATCTTTAGCAAAAGCTATAAAATCAGCATCTTCGCGTTTATCTTGATTTTCAAAAACCTTGTCATGATATTTCCAAAATTTACCTTGTTCATTGGCACAACGAGCAGCTTGTGACGCTGCCTTTGCACGTGGATGAATTTGTTCAAGAGGATAATCACGGAAACGGTATTCAATCTTATTTCCATACTTCTTAACGATCTGTTTCATGTTATCTGCACCTCGTTTGCAGTAAGGACAATGATAATCAGAAAATTCAATCACTGTTACCTTCGCACCTTCTCCACCTTGATGTGGCAAGTTGCCTTTGTCTATTTGGAAGCGAATTGGTTCTGGCAATACAAATGCAACATTGTATTTTTCAAATAGCTCTTTCGAATAGGCGAGCTCACGCATTGCACTTTTTTCTGCTTCCAGCGACATGCGGATTTGCATCTTTACCATATCATTGAGTTCTGGGGCAGTTTTGCCGGCAGCTGCAAAACGCTTAGAAACTTCATCATAATACGCTTGCACATCTTGATCGGAAACCTTATCAATTTTTGCGCCAATTTCTTTCTCAATCAATTCATTCTTAGAAATCCCCTGTTTTTCAGCTTCTTTATTCAGGACTTTTTCAAATATCATTTCTGACAATGCAGCTTCTTTGGCAGCCCGATATTCTTGCTGCGCTCTTGAAAACTCACCTTTAATTTGACTATCCATATTCGCAATAAATTCTTCCTCAGTGATTTTTTCAGCACCAATCATCGCCACCACATTCTGATCTGAAGGGCTAAGCTCTGTCACACTTGAAGATGAACCATTTTTTTTCGAAGCTGTACAGGCTGTAAGAGCCAAAACACCACATAACATCCACGTTTGAATTCGCATCCATTTCCTACTTTCTCTTAAACGCTGCGCCAAAAAAACATTTTTACACGCAACTTGAGTGATAATATATGTATTTATGATAACGTGCTTTTATCATGAGCTCAACGTTTATCGATCCAAAAAAACAATTAGCAATTCTTACCCGTGGCACAGTAGAGATTATTCCCGAAGGGTCCCTTCTGACAAAGCTTGAAAGATCTTACAAAACCAATACGCCACTACGTGTTAAAGCAGGCTTTGACCCTACTGCGCCCGATTTGCACCTTGGCCATACAGTTTTGATCCAAAAAATGAAGCAATTCCAAGACTTCGGACACGATGTCATCTTTTTGATCGGGGACTTTACCGGCATGATTGGTGATCCGTCAGGCAAAACCAGTATGCGCAAAGCCATGACCCAAGAAGAAGTTGACGCCAACGCAAAAACCTACAAAGATCAGATATTTTCCATTCTAGATCCGGATAAAACCACGGTAGGCTTTAACTCCAAATGGATGAACGCAATGAGCGCTGCGCAGCTCATCCAACTTTCCACCCACTACACGGTCGCACGCATGCTTGAAAGAGATGATTTTCAAAAACGCTATAACAATCAGTCCCCCATTTCTATCCGTGAATTCATGTACCCATTGGTGCAAGGCTATGATTCTGTAGCACTCAAAGCTGATATTGAATTAGGCGGCAATGATCAAAAATTCAACCTTTTGGTTGGCAGAGAGCTGCAAAAAGCATTTGGACTTGAACCCCAAACCATTCTTACGGTTCCATTACTAGAAGGCACCGATGGTGTAGCCAAAATGTCGAAATCGTTGAATAACTATATTGGTATTGCCGAAAGTGCCAAGGACATCTTCGGCAAGATCATGAGCATCTCAGATGATTTAATGGTCAAATATTTCGAATTGCTTTCGGATATTTCTGCCCAGGACCTCGTTACACTTCAGTCAGATATGCAATCGGGAAAAGCTCACCCAAGAGACATTAAAATCAAACTCGCCAAAGAGCTTGTCTCCCGATTTCATTCTGCCGAAAATGCAGAAATGGAGCATCAAAGCTTTATTACTCAGTTTTCCAACAAAAAAGCGCCTGAAGACCGCATCTTAGTCGACTTGCCTAACTCCGAAAGCAAGTGGGTGGACTTTTTAAGCGACAGCCTCTCGGACTTAAACAAATCCAAAGGCGAATATCGCAGACTCATCAAACAAAAGGCCATTCGCTTATTTAGCAATGTGCAACTTGATCGTGAGACCATCATTGAGGATGCTGAAGGCTCAACCCAAGGATTAGAAAAAGGCATGTTGATCAAAATTGGCAAACGCGTATGGGCTGAAATCAAATAAAGGCGATCTGTTGTATTCAAAATACCACCTTACAGATTGCACTGGATCATTTTGGTGCGTAACACAAAAAAGTAATATATAGAGTTGGTCATAGCAGATATCAATGCAGTCATCATCAACGGGAGCCATCATGCCATACGAAATTTATAAAACAGCACATATTATTTTTCTGCTTACCTTTATCGCCAGTACAGGCATTTCCTTTTTTGTTGAAACCCAAAACAAACAAGTCCGCATGATTGGCATGACCTCAAGCTTTTTGATGCTCGTGGCTGGATTTGGATTGCTAGCTCGATTAGGCATCAAAGATTGGCCCCTTTGGGTAACCATCAAGCTTATCATCTGGCTTATCCTAGCCATTGCCAGTCCCATTCTGGCAAGAAAGCTTAGAGACAATCGTATCTGGGCGTTTCGTCTACTTATGCTACTGTTTTTTACAGCTGTCGTACTGGCTATATACAAGCCTACCTAATTTATACCACCCCCACATCCTACAACCTTTCTTTTTTTGTTTAAAACGTAAACTTTTGTTGCAAATTATTCCTTATTGATTTGAATGGGTTGGTCCTTTTATGTAAAATAATATTATAATCAGGGCGGAAAAGGAGAGAAGATATGCGTGTCATAGATATGAGAAAATATCCTCGATACAAAGCGAAAAAACCCATTCGGTTTTCAGATAAAGTAACTGACGGTATTATGGTCGATGCTTCCCGCGAAGGAGCCTTGATTGTCATTGAAAGCAATCAATTCAAAAAAATTGGATCTTATGTGACTTTTTCCGTTTATCTTGACGGTCATCTGCCTCCTAAACAAAAAACCACCCCAGAAATTGCACTCAATAAAATTTTTAATAACAGCCCAGCTGAAGCAACCAACTCCGATCGCGTCAAAATATCAGCAAAAGTTATCAGACACTGTCAATACAAGGGGCGCAATGCCATGGGACTCCAGTTCCTAGATATGCATGAAGACCATCTGACCCGCTGGTTAACCTTTTTGGGCCAGACCAAAAAGAAACAAGAAGTCCTGCCTTTTGGGACATCGAACCCGCAAAAGAATCCAGAGAAAAAAAAGGACCCAGGATTTACCATTCGCTTTCAAGACATGAAATACGTCAAAGAGTTTCTCCCCAGAGAACCGACAGGGGAATTTTTTATTCCCACCAAAAAAATCAGCACAAAAAACAAAAAAATACGCGTCACATTGGTTCATCCATCCCAAGAAAAACTTTTACAGATCGAAGGCATCGTGCAAACTTGCCATGACAAAAGACTGGGGAAATCTGAGCTCGATGGACTGCAATGTTCATTTGCCTCTATCACCAATGATTTAATCCATAGAATCAACAATTTTTTGGAAGAAACTATTTATACACCAGAATAGCGCATTTGGTTCAATAGAGAAGTTTGGCAAAAATCACGCTCTATGATTATTTCTCCTCAGAAAAAACCTAAGCACCACAACCCGTCTCAAATAAAAAACGATGCGATATATTGTTCGCGATATGCAAAAATTTTTGCGACGTCTCTTTTGACCCACCAGCCAACCAGAAAGTCAGCTATCTTTCCACCACGCAATTGATAGCGAACCACATCGGTTACCCGAGTCCCATTTTCAACTTTTTCAAAGGTATGCGTATGATGCCATCGCTTATAAGGTCCCTTTAATTGAATATCAACAAACTGCTCGTTGGGTTTCCAATCCACAATTCTTGATCGCCACCGTACCGGCATGCCGTGAATATTGAGGGCATATTCAAACTCGGTCCCCTCTTCGATGGTAGATGTCGTTTGTTCAATAATACGAAAGCGCAAACTCTCTGGCGTAATTTTCTCAAGATTGTGCGCATCACAAAAAAAAGCAAATACTTTTTCCAAATCTGCTGCCACAACAATTGTGGATCGAAACAGTCTCTCTGGTGCTTGCAACATCAATCAAGTGAAGTAGCACCATCATGATGCTCAGGTGCCTCTTGTGAAACAACCTTTGCAGCATCGTGCTTATCAAGCTCGCCGTGAGAAGCACCGGTAATAGCAATATGCGGCGCGATAATCAAAGAAACAATAGAAGTCAACTTGATTAAAATGTTCATCGAGGGGCCAGATGTATCTTTAAAAGGATCACCCACCGTATCACCGGTAACAGAAGCTTTATGCGGTTCACTCCCCTTATATTGCATCACACCACTAATCTCTACGCCTTTTTCGAACGATTTTTTTGCGTTATCCCACGCTCCACCTGAATTATTTTGAAACATCCCCATAAGTACACCCGATACTGTGATGCCAGCAAGCATACCGCCAAGCACCTCAGGACCAAAAGCAAAGCCGACAATCACTGGTGAAATCAATGCAATCGCGCCTGGAGCAATCATTTCTTTGATACTAGCTTGCGTAGAAATTTCAACGCATCTACCATACTCAGGCTTGGCTTTGTATTCCATAATACCGGCAATTTCCTTAAATTGGCGACGGACTTCTTTGACCATTTCCATTGCTGCTCTACCGACAGCCGCAATCGCCAAAGAAGAAAAGATAAATGGAATCATGCCACCGACAAATAAACCAGCAAGTACATTGGCTTTATAAATATCGATACTATCAATCCCAGCAATACCTACAAACGCAGCAAACAATGCAAGCGCAGTTAACGCTGCTGAAGCAATGGCAAAGCCTTTACCGGTCGCAGCAGTTGTATTGCCAACAGCATCCAGTATATCTGTACGGCCACGAACTTCTTCTGGTAGACCACTCATCTCGGCAATACCACCGGCATTATCCGCGATAGGCCCAAAAGCATCGATCGCCAATTGCATCGCTGTTGTTGCCATCATTCCACTTGCAGCAATCGCAACTCCATATAAACCTGCAAAATAGTGTGATGAATAAATCCCCGCTGCCAATACAATAATCGGTAGCACAGTAGACTCCATGCCCACCGACAATCCACCGATGATATTGGTCGCATGGCCCGTTTCAGATTGTTGAATAATCGAGTTGACCGGGCCTTTGCCCATGGCGGTATAATATTCAGTGATCATACTCATCAACGCTCCAACAATAGATCCAACCAAAATGGCATAAAAAACACCCATATTGGTAAACTCGTAGCCACGTAGTTCCATGGTTTCGGGCAACATCCAACGCACCACAAAGAAGCTTGCAATCACTGTCAGTATAACACTGGTCCAATTGCCTGTATTCAATGCCTTTTGCACATCACCATCATCATTCTTGATCCTAACCATAGCACAACCAATGATCGAAAAAACGATACCAAAACCAGCAATCAACATCGGTAATAAAATGGGCGCCAGACCATCAAAACGATCAACCACAGAAATTTCACGACCTAGTACCATCGTAGCCAAGATCGTTGCAACATATGAACCAAACAAATCAGCACCCATACCAGCGACATCTCCAACATTGTCGCCAACATTGTCCGCAATAGTTGCAGGATTACGTACATCATCTTCAGGAATTCCAGCTTCTACTTTTCCAACCAAATCTGCGCCGACGTCAGCCGCTTTGGTATAAATACCACCACCCACACGGGCAAACAGTGCAATAGACTCCGCTCCCAATGAAAAACCAGCGAGTACCTCAATGGCTTTTTCCATTTCTAAACCATGGGCGGCACCGCCCACAGAAACAACATACATTTGATAAAACACAATAAAGAGTGTACCGATGCCAAAAACCGCTAAACCAGCAACACCCAAACCCATAACAGTTCCACCGGTAAACGAAACCTTAAGTGCATGTGTCAGACTGGTTCTAGCAGCCTGCGTTGTGCGAACATTGGCTTTGGTGGCAATTTTCATCCCAAAATAACCAGCGGTGGCAGAAAGTACTGCCCCAATCAAAAAAGATATGGCAATCACCCAATCTGAAGTCTCGACCATCGTACCTGACCAGGCCAACAGAATCGCTGCAATGACAGCAAAATAGCTCAAAATTTTCCACTCAGCTTTTAAAAAAGCCATGGCACCATCTGCAATGTAGGTGGCCAATTCCACCATATTTTCATCACCTGCTTCCTGACGACTTACCCAAGCAGACTTTAATGCCATCACCAGAAGACCAAAAACACCCAAAACGGGAATAAGATAAATAATATATGATTCCATAAGTTTTACCCTTGCAAACCACACTATGCTCTAAGCTTCGCACCAAAATCGTTTTTGCCGTCATTTGAGAAGGCAATTTGGCTCTGCCAGATTGTCTAAAAGGTGCGAGCTCAAAAGCTTGTGTAACTTCAATATATTATAAAAAGAACAATACCGGCCCTCGTATATCTAGCAGCCGCGCCTTTGTAAACTAAAAAGAAAACGATAACCTGTTAACCTTTGACCACAAGCACAAAGCATGCTTTACAGGGAGCATGGATTCTATCCAACATAACGACAACCACCAGATCGAGCATGGCCACTGACTTTGATATAATCATCATTGGACAAGGCCTTGCCGGTAGTTTGTTAGCTCATGCACTCGAAAAAAAAGGGGAAAATATACTGGTACTCGATGATGACCATCAAACAGCCAGTTCTTCGATTGCGGCAGGCATGATCAACCCAATCACAGGTCATCGACCCAATAAAGATCCATTATTTGATTTATATCTCGAACAAGCGTTACAAACCTATCAAGAACTCGAAAATGATTTTGGCCAGCGTTTCATCCAACCGCAAAAACAAATACGTATTTTCAATAATAAAGCACAGCGTCACCAATGGCTTACCCAAGCGACCCCCAACAATGATATTCTCGAAGTCAAGCCGGAGGGGTTTCCACACTTACATTTACCCCATGGCGGCTGTCTGGTCGCATTTAGTTATATAGTCAATGTGCCGTTGATCATCAAAACCATTGCGGATCACTTAAGCAAAAAGCACAGACGCCAAATAACGAACGTGACCTATGATC
>JAGRMV010000071.1 GCA_020441045.1 Deltaproteobacteria bacterium
CGGGATCAAATTTGCGTACCGAGAACATGTACCACTTGATCAGTTTTGATACGAGCTTGGCCACCGTACTGGATGATTCTGCTTTGTAGGCAAACGATAAGCCCGTTTTCATCGGATCATTCAAACGTGATACCACTGGAATCAACCCCTGATCAACACATTCACGCATCGCCGCCACGCCACTTTGCCAATTTGGAAAAATATACCCATGAGGATGACGGCAGGCTGGAATTTTATGCACTTGCATTGTAGCCTGGGTAATCACACCGAGCACACCTTCGCTGCCTATACAAAGATGATTGATATTGATGCCACTGGCTGATTTTGGCACTGTCCGCGTCACAATAGTGCCTTTGGGGGTGACCAATCGAATCGACAAGACCATATCTTCGATCTTGCCATATTTGTCACTTTGCATACCCGCCGAACGCGTCGCAATCCAACCGCCAAGGGTTGAGTGCACAAATGAATCTGGGAAATGACCAAGGGTAACACCACTTTTTTTGAGCTGCTCTTCCATATCTGGTCCCAATACGCCAGCCTCAATGGTCGCGGTCATAGAATCGCTATCTACTTGCAACACTTTGTTCATTCTTTTCATATCAAGAGACACAACGGTGCGCCCCTTGGCTTGGGCTGCATCCAAACCGCCGACAATATTGGAGCCACCACCAAAAGGAATCAACACCACATTCATTTGGTCACAAAGGGTGACAATCGCAACCACCTGCGCTTCATCTTCGGGATACACTACCACATCGGGTGAAGCTTCGACCAAGGCATTGCGCATACGCCATAGGTCACGAAAACTTTTGCCATAACTATGGATCACCCGCTGTTTATGGTCCGTGCTGACCTGATCATCGCGTAGCAAATCTTTCAATGCAGACATAAAGGTTGGTTCAACATGCACCGGAGAAAGCTTGATATCCTCTAACCGCACTGGCGGTGTCGGTTGAAAAATATCAATGCCTAGGGTTTTTTGAATGTACGGCCATAGACCTGGTTTATCAGACACATCCAGCCGCGTACCTTCGGCGCCCCAGCCCCACCATTTCATTTGTCTTTGTTCATCTTTTTGCATCTTTTATTTTCCTTATCGCCAAGTTACGTACCTGCTGCTCTAGATCTTCGGTGATTTTTTTGTATATCTGAATATTGCCCTTGCGATCATCTACATCGATGGGTCCGTATGAAGCTGGATCGATCGGTTGCCCAACCCGCACATGCATTTTTCCAGGGCGAATCCATAACTGTCCTTTGCGCCAGCACTTGTATGTACCATCGATATGGGCAGGGACCAAGGGCAACCCAAGTTGCGCTGCCAAAATGCTCGGACCTTTTTTAAAGGTTGCCATCTCTCCTGTTTGAGAACGCGTGCCTTCGGGGTAAATGATAATCGCCCGCGCGCCTTGCTGGCAGAATTGCCGACAAACTTCAAAATATTCATCAAGGCCGCCACGGGTGGGTGATGCCTTACGATCGAGCGGGATCAAATTCATAAACAATGTGGATAAAACCCGGCGCCACCGATGATCAAAAAAATAGTCTTTGGCTGCCACCATGGCGCAGTCACGAAACCGTTTTTTGGTCACCACCATCAGCACAGCACTATCAATATGACTGTTATGATTGCTACATAATATATAGGACTGCCCCTGGGGAAGGTTTTCAGCCCCTTCTACCGTAAGCGGCGTATACCAGGACATCACAAACCGACAATGCCAGCGGAAAATCCACTTGGCCAAACGTCCAATCTGTGAATGCTTCCCAAGCAAATAGTTGTATTGTGAACCTAAGCTGGTTGATTGTGTTGCTTGCGCAGAACGCATAGTCTTAGCGGTATATGTGAGCACAATCGGAAAGTAAAGGATTATAGGTGCATGCCAGATAACACTGATGGTAACGCCGCTTAACAATTTGAGACCTTGGCGTGCCTATGCTATAAAGACACTCCAATGGCTGAGCTTAATACAGAAGAAAAACTTGCCCATGAATCGGCCATTCTAAAATCAGACATCAAAACTTGGTGGGTCATTGGCGTTCTCGAAAAACTCGAGGCTTTGTTTTTTCGCTTTCGTATTCAACCTGATCATGTCACTTGGGCTGCCACCCTTTTGGTCATTCCTTGCGGTTACCTTCTGGCCACCGGTCATTTTTTGGCGGCAGGATGGCTCAATATTTTTATTGGCAGTCTCGATATTCTCGACGGCAAACTGGCGCGCGCGCTCAACGTAGATAGCAAGCGAGGTGAATTGCTTGATGCTGTACTCGACCGCTACCAAGATTTTTTTATCCTGGTTGGGCTGCTCTATTTTTTCCAAGACCATTGGATCCAGTGGGTCATTGTCATCACCATGGGTGCCAGCGGCTGGATCTCTTATATCAAAGCCAAAGCCGAACTTGTCGGGGCCAATCTCAAAAGAGTTGGTATGATGCAACGCCCTGAGCGATTTTTTACACTCTCTGCAGGCTTGATGATTGACGGTATCGTCGAATTGTCCTTATTGCCATTTGAAAGCCTTGCGCATTGGCCAAACCATATTGTTCTAAAAACGGTACTTGTGTTCCTCGCCATTATGACCAATTGGACAGCCTTTGAAAGATTCCGTCACAGCTTACGCCAGCTGAGCTAAATCTATTTACGCACCGTATTGATATACAAATTTCTACCATACAAGTCGAAAGTAGAGGGCGCAGCAAATCAACGTGCTTGAAACCATGGCGACAGATCCAAATGCTGCAAAAAACTTGATATATTTTGCGGCAGGACGCAGACCAAAGACAACAACGGCACAAAGCAGTACCACCACCAATAATGAAAGAGATGTCACACCTAACATTTGATTTACGTTCATAACTATGCTCCCTGAAGATAGATATACATATACCTCATGAATGCGTCTTCGACTCGTACTATTTTTCGATTCCATGCTTGAAAAAAACCACACTTGGGCATAGGCTTGGTGCAGTTTTTGTCTAACTTTATCATTAAACAATAAAGGAGCATACCATGAGTACAACCACTACCCCGTTTAATCCCGTTATTTGGTTTGAAGTACCTGTTGCCGATCTAGCACGCGCAAAGACCTTCTATGAAAACACCTTCGGCACAGAACTGTCTATAAGCGAGATGGGTCCAGCCAAAATGGCTTTTTTCAAGGGTGATCACGCCCAAGCTGGTGCGATGGGTGCACTTGTTCAATCTGAAGGCTATACCCCAGCCACAACTGGAAGCATGGTATACTTTAGCGTAAGTGACATTGAAAAAACACTTGAACAAGCCACAGCCGCAGGCGCCACTGTGACCCAGCCTAAAACATCCATCGGTGAGCATGGTTTTATTGCCACTTTTACGGACTGCGAAGGCAACCGCGTCGCTTTGCATAGCACCAACTAAAATAAAAAAAGATCTGGGCTGTCAGTACGGCTCTTACACAAGAGTTACGGACAGCCCAACTAGCTTATAGTCATACTACAATCAAAATTATTGCCTGCCCCAGTACAAAATACACTGAATGTGACGCTACATGAATCTATCTGAATTAAGTTATTTCGAATTAGGTATCATTTTTTTTCTTATTTACTCAGCTGGGGCTTTTTTTGTTTTCAAAACAAAAAAGAAACAAAAAAAAGATGAGACCACTTTCGCTTTATCTGTAGAGCAGAATCTACATATCCCTCCGACCTTACATCCGGTTATCGATCCCAAAAAATGCATCGGAAGTTTGTCTTGCGTAAAAGCTTGCCCTGAAGGCGATATTATCGGCATTGTTGAAGGCAAAGCAAAACTTATTGTGGGTTCCAACTGTATTGGCCATAGCCGATGTGAAATGGAATGTCCCGTTGGTGCGATCAATTTAGTCTTTGGCACATCTGAACGCGGTGTTGATCTTCCCGAGGTCAATGAATTTTATGAGTCTTCAAAACCGGGCATTCACATTGTTGGCGAGCTCGGTGGCATGGGACTGATCAAAAACGCTTCTAGACAAGGTATCCAAGTAGGTCAATATTTAGCAACGGTCTTGGATGATCGAGTCAGCAAAAAAATCAATCCAGTCTTGATCGTCGGGGCAGGCCCGGCAGGCCTGGCAACGGCGTTAACCCTGCGCTCAAAAAACATCCCCTTTCAAATTGTTACTCAAACAACTCTTGGTGGGACCATTGCCAACTATCCACGTCAAAAAATTGTCATGACGGAAAGGGTCGATCTACCGATTTATGGAAAATTCGGGAAACGGTTGATATCAAAAGAAGAACTCATGCATGCCTATGAAAAAGCTGTCAAGAAAGCCAAGATCAACATTGAAGAAGGGGTCTGTGTTGAAAACATCCAAGGTCAAGATGGAGACTTTACCATTACAACCAATCGTGGTCCGCTACACGCGCAAAAAGTAGTCCTGGCCATTGGCAGAATGGGTACGCCAAGGCAGCTGGGTGTCCCCGGAGAAAACTCTACAAAAGTTACCTATCTATTGCAAGACCCCTTACAGTATCAAGACAAAAATATTCTTGTCGTAGGTGGAGGCGACTCTGCCATGGAAAGTGCCATCATGATCGCGCAAGAAACCAATGCTCGGGTTCATTTTGCATGCCGATCCGAAAAACTGCAATACGGAAAAGTGCAAAACCGTGAAAATATCATGGCACTGATCAACAGCGGTAGAGTTCAAGCATACATGTCCTCGAACGTAAAACGGATCGAAAAGAACCATGTAACTTTGGAAGTCAATGGTAATAGCAAAACCATAGATAATGATTATTTGATCATCAACATTGGGGGCGTCCTGCCCACAGGTTTCCTACAAACCTGTGGCATTTCAATCAAAAGATATCATGGTGAAATCCGCAAACCCAAAACTGCTTCCAAGTCCATCCGGAAAGAACAAAAAACGCGAAATGTATTTTTATGGGGTTTGCTAGGTACAGGTATCGCCATATTGGCTTATCTCGCTTTTGTAGGAAGAAATTATTACTTCCTCTCCACGGCCGAAAAAGTAAGATCCGATCTGCACCATCTTTTAAAACCGGGTGGTAGCTGGGGAAGAAATATCGGCATGATTGCGACACTTGTGATGCTTTCTAACTTTCTTTATGCGTTTCGTAAAAACATTCGTTTTTTTAAAGGCAAAAATACCATCAAAAACTGGTTACGCTTTCATGTCTTTGTTGGGCTGATGAGTCCCCTGGTCATTCTTTTTCACGCAGCATTTCAGTCGCGGAACCTGGTTGCAACACTTTGCTATATTTCTTTGCTCCTTGTTGTCAGCACGGGTCTGATTGGTCGATATTTTTATGGCATGCTGTCGTTTGGTGAAATCGAACTACGTGCCAAAATACAAGATTTACAAGAGGCTTTGCATTTGCAGATTGAAAATATCAATCAGCCCAAAGTCATCCATCGTATTCTAAGAGATATTTCTATTAAACGCGGCTCCAATATTTTCTCAAGTTTGCTTTGGGGAATGCTTGTCAAAATACGTGTTAGGATACAGGTTGCAAAACTGAAAAAAGCCTTCTTAGAAAAACAGGCTTACAAAGCGTTCAAAGCAAACATCATTGATTTGCAAAAATACCAAAAACAAATCTCCACCTATAAAACAATCTCCAAAATCATGAGTTACTGGCGCGTGATTCATGTTGTCCTAGCGTTGACACTTTTGATCGTGATTGTCATTCACATCTATACAGCATACCAAATGGGGTATGGAATTACATTTTGAGCTATACAGTAATTTTGGTATAAAGGCGCATGAGAGCTTATTGGTGGGTATTAACGATATTGTTATTGTCCTCCAGTGCCCATGCTCAAGTTAATTTTCTTTCCCCTGGCCCCCTCGCAAAAGCGCATCAATCGATTGACGGACGAAAAAACTGCAGCAAGTGCCATGTTGCTGGCAAAGGTCTTTCGACCAAACTGTGCCTAGATTGCCATACTGAGATCCAGACCAGAGTTGTGCAAAACAAAGGTTATCATGGCCGCATGCAAAATATTGAATCACAATGTTTTCAATGTCACCCGGATCATGTTGGTCGTGATTTTCAGTTGATCGAATGGAAACCCAGCAAAGATCAATTTGATCATAACTTAACTGGATATGTACTCGAAGGCGCGCACATCTCACAAACATGTGACGCATGTCATATGTCAAAATTACTTACCGATAACCAAATCAAAAAAACACTTTCGCAACACCCTAACAAGCAAACCTATCTTGGGCTTTCAACAACATGTCAATCATGTCATTTTGATGAGCACAGAAATCAGCTTTCTCAGCAGTGCCAAGAGTGCCATACCCAAAATCAGTGGAAGCCAGCAGATCAATTTGATCACAACAAAACCAGCTTTGCATTACGAGGCAAGCATTTGCAAGTGGCATGTCAAGAGTGTCATCCACAACTACAAGATCATCAAACTTACAAAACTTATCTGCAACCTGCCAAAATGACCTACACAAAAATGCGCCCTATTGCCCACCAAAGCTGTGAAAACTGCCATGCTGATCCGCATGAAGGATCTTTTGGTAAGGATTGCCAATCCTGTCATACCGAAAAAGATTGGAAAGAAGTCATTGGAAACAAAATGCAAGATCGGCAATTTCATCAAAAAACACGTTACCCATTGTTAGGTGCGCATATGCTCGTTGCTTGTAGTGATTGTCACGGCCCTTGGGGAAATGGCAAAGCCAAGTACAAAGATCTGGCATTTCAAAAGTGCACCAACTGCCATATTGATGCCCATCTGGGACAAATCAAATACAATACCAAAGGTACTGAAACCTGTGAGGCATGCCATACCTTCGCATCGTTCTCGGTTGTTGAATACACCATCGCACAACATCAAACGACCCCATACCCTCTTGAAAACGCACATATCGCCATTGCATGCAACCAATGCCACAAATCTGATAAAAACCTTCTCAAACGTTTACCCGTCAAAAGTAAAAAAATGCTCGCATATCGTAAACGAAAAACACTGGTAAGTACGGCAGTTTTTGATTTTAAAAACGATCTACAGGCATGCGAAACATGTCATACAGATATTCATCATGGTCAATTTAAAAAGAAAAAGTGTGCATCTTGTCATCAGACCACATCGTTTCTCAAAATTCTCTTCGACCATAATACAGATTCGCAGTTTCCACTTAAAAAAGCCCACGAAAACGTGCCGTGTTATAAGTGCCATAAAATTGTCCGAACCAAAAGCGGTCAGAAGATGCAACTGTTTCGACCACTTCCCAAAAACTGTATCGCGTGTCACACCGATATCCATTATGGTCAGTTTGTCGATAAAAATAAAAATCTATTGCCCTGTGGCACATGCCACAATGAAACAACCTGGGAAAAAGACCTGCGTTTTAACCATAACGACAAAGCGTTTACCGACTATGGCTTGGTCGGAAAACATAAATCCGTAAAGTGCGAGCAGTGTCATCAGCCCATTCTACTGAAAAACAAAGAAAAGGTTATTTTGTATAAACCTCTATCGCGAAAATGTTTTTCTTGTCATGCGGATCATCACAAAGGTGAATTTGGAGATTTTATATGATGCGCGCACTTCTATCATTTACGCTCGTAATATGGCTTTGTTCTCCTTGCTTTGCAGATGACCCCAAACATCACAGCCAAAATACAACGCTGGAATGTGAAAAATGTCACAGTGTCAATGGTTGGTCACCCGCAACATTTGACCATTCTAAGATAGGCTTTCCTTTGCGAGGCCGACACCAATATCTCAATTGCAGCAAATGTCATATCACCGGAGATTTTGAAAAACCGGTCGATCGACTTTGTGAAAAATGCCACAACGATGTGCATTTGGGAAAACTCGGGAAAATTTGTCAAAAATGCCACAACGAATCTGCTTGGAAAAATTCCTTTACCATCGAACAACATCGCAGAACAAATTTTCCTTTGCTTGGTAGCCATGCCTTGATCCCCTGTGTAGAATGCCATATGGATATCAAGGGCCAGTCTTTTTCTAGAGCCTCAACCCAATGCTTTTCTTGTCACCAATCAGAATATGCCAGCACTGCCACTTCCAGTATCAATCATATGACCGCAGGATTTGGGACCAGATGCCAAGACTGTCATCGATCGACCCAATGGTCGCCATCGATTGGTTTCAGACAACACGACACATGTTTCCCTATATCTACTGGCCATCACAGTGGCATCGCATGTAAGGACTGTCACACCTCTACTCCCAGTATTTCTAGTTTGGGGGGATGCAACTCTGGCACCTTTTTCTGTGGTGATTGCCACCAAGGCACCCACTCGCAATCTCGAATGAACAAAAAACACGACGATGTACCCGGCTATCAATTCGTCGATCAAAAATGTTACGAATGCCATCGCAATGGCAGGTAGGAGAGATTAGATACTCCCAGTCAAAGAAACCTGTCCGCCAAAACCAGTAACTTGCCCCCCGATTCTTGTATAAAAAGACAAGCTCGAGCGCAGCAATTTTGAAAGCTGAGAAGAAATAAAGATAGATCCAAGCCACTCATCATAGGTTGAGTTGGATTGCAATTCATGGGTATACGATATTTGCGACGCAAGATTGACATTGTGATAAATATCATAGGAGGGTCGAATAAAAGTTGAATGCCCTTGGGTCCATCCCCATTCTTGCTGATGACCGACGGTCATCCCCCCCTTTGATCCAAATAACTCGGGGGAATGAACTTCGGGACCAATAAAGACTCTTTGTTTGCCATCTCCCCCAGTTTCTTTGATCAAGCCTGCATGCATGGCAAGCTCAAAAAGGGGATGCACTTGATAGTAGACACTTGTATCGGCCCTACGGGAGCGATTGTCTTGTAAAAAGGCTGACTGCGCATCCTGATGCTCAATGAACCGACCGCCCAAGCGAATCTTGAATAAATCCATGGGTGTTATCCAGGCATCGGCTCTGGTTTCATCAAACGAAAAACCACCCGTACCCAAAAGCTGAAACTTAGATTGAATGTAAGCCGATACAAACTGAAATAAATGCGCTTGCAAAAGATGTTCTAATTCCACAGCTGAGCTATCGCTCGATCCATCAAGATAGGATACGCGCAGCTGCTGATCCATTGTCATATTTTGATTTTGGTATATGCTATGATCGACAAAAACACCGGTCTCCCAATGCTCCAACGAAGGCTCCAAGGAAACAACATCAGGTCGTAACCCTCCATAGATGCCGGTTCGCAAATTTGGCAAAACTGCCAAACTAAAATATCCACCATCTAGGCTGGAAACACCTGGAATCTCCCAAGGCCTGATTCTTCCAAGTGAAGCTCTAACGCTATTTTCTTGTGAAGCATAATCCAAAGACAATTGCCAAGCATACAACTGCATACTTGCGCCCTGGCGAAACCTTTGATCTGTTGGGGCTGCTGTCCAGTAATACGTACTTAGATCAACCGTTGTTGAAAATCCGGAGGCTCCAATCGGCGCTTTATATAATGAAAGGTTGGCATTTTCTTGATGAAATGTTCGACTGCCAGAGGCAACCCAAGTTTGATGACCTAGACTTGCCTGCACCTTCTGCACATCTTTGACTGCAGCGACCCTCTTTGCTTTTGATTTTGGTGTAGCTTGATAGACAATTTTTTCAAACGTGGTGGTCTGCGCCGTTTGATACAAAACGATAGAACTGGTTTGTTGCGGCTTATCGGCTGCGACTTTTTGGACCAAATGTTTTTTATGTAGCAACACGATGCGGTCACCCACCTTCGCCTTAGTCACTGCGCAAGAGGCGGAATGATCTGCCAATTGTGCAATGATACAAGCTTCGATCAGTTGTCGATCTCGATAA
>JAGRMV010000072.1 GCA_020441045.1 Deltaproteobacteria bacterium
GCACAATGGTGGTCGGCCCAGGCAAGCCCACAATCGAAATATTGACATTGACGAGATCACCGGAAAGCAAAACGTTGCTTAGCAAAGTGTTCATGGCGGCTTGCATATAAGCACTAAATTCGTCACTAACAGCGGCTTGTAGTTCCTGCTTTGTAATACTTGCTGCCTCATGAGAAAGGGGCTGGCGCGGTAAATCAAGCAGTACCCAAATATCAATATTGCTAGCGGGTAAGGTGAGGCTGCGCACTTGTGCAAATGTCGATTGCATCGGCCAAGTCAAAAAGCCCATCAATAGAAAACAATAAAATAAAATTCTAAAACGATTTTTCATGATCATCCCCCCCGAATGAATGATGCATTGTATCTAAACGGGTGCGATAATGCAAGCTAGAGATATGGCATTTTTACCATATATTACAATAAGTTATAAAAAATCGTATAAAATTGACAAAAAAGCCAAGAAATCAGAGTTCAGTGACGTATAATCTTCGGACGAACATGCAGGCAGTTGATGATATAGACTTGATCAAACAAGCCCAACAAGGTGACGTGTTGGCCCTGGAGACATTGCTAGAAAAGCACTACGCTTTTATTTATCGGGTAGTACTTAAATTTTGTGGTGTTGTCGAAGATGCTGAAGATATTACCCAGACAGTTTGTTTAAAGCTGGTTGACCAAATTGCAAAATTTAATTTTTCGGCCTCATTTACAACTTGGTTGTACCGGGTTGCGATCAATGCCAGTAAAGATCACCTGCGTAAAAAAAAACGTATAGGTTTGCGTGAAAAATCTATGCTCGATGGTTTTGATTTTCCACAAGACTCGTCTGATGACGAGCGAAGAAAAGAAATAGAAGATCTTTTTCAATTGGTTTTACTGTTGCCAGAAAAGATCAAACAAGCCGTGCTGCTTGTCTATAGTGAAAACCTGACACATGCAGAGGCGGCGAAGGTACTAGATTGTTCCGAAGGTACGGTGTCCTGGCGGATTTCTAAGGGGAAAAAACAGCTGGTCAAGTTGGCCAAGCAGCATGGGATCCTACTGCTCAGTCTATTATTATTGGGGGCGCTATTATGTCGATAAAAGATCTTGAAAAAACATTGCAAAAACTCGCACAAATACAAACCAAAGCGCCTAACTCAGAAAAAAAACAGCAAATTTTGCAAGAAACCAAAAAATATTTTGTAGAAAAACAAAACAAAAGCCAAGGAATGCCATGGTGGCATCGTCTTACTTCTAGAATCAACCAAACACTAGGAGAAATGATGAAAAAATTACGCTTCCATACATGGGTCAAAATGATGGCTGTAGCAACACCGGCGGTGATTGCTATTGTCCTCTATAATCATTTTGATGAATTAACCACAGAAACACCGCGATACCAAAGTCCTTCAGCGCAGCAAACGGCAAAAGAGAAGGCGACTTCTACAACACCATCCAAAGGCGTGGCGACGGGTAAACAAGAAAGTAAAGCAAGACAAGAACGTAGAGAAGTTGATGATAGTGGGCCTTCAGCGCCACTCGAGGAAATCGCCAATATGCAGCGCCCATCGATCCAAGGCAGAAGTATGGCAAACAAAAGAGCCAAAACAAATGCGGACGTTGCAACAGCATATGAAGCTGAGCAAAGTGCGGGCGCAGTACAAAGCTTTAGCCGAAGTATTGCGCCAAGACCGATTGGCCTACCTGCGCCGACGATCGATCGAGATCAGTTTGAAACGTTTGTTGAAAACGGCACGAAACTGGTGAGCGAGTATCCAATCTCCACGTTTTCTGTTGATGTGGATACTGCAAGCTACACCTTTGCGCGAAAAATGATCAACAACGGACAACTCCCCTCTGCCCACCAAATCAGAGTCGAAGAATTTATCAATTATTTTGATTACAATTACAAGGCAGCCAAATCAAAAGAGCAGCCCTTTCAACCGACGGTTGTTGTCTATCCAACCCCTTGGAATAAAAATACCAAACTAATGCATATAGGGATCAAAGGCTATGAACTTAAAGCAGAAAAACCTGCGGCCAACTTGGTTTTCTTGATTGATACATCCGGATCCATGGATGAAAAAGACAAACTACCGCTGTTGATCAGCTCATTTAAACTATTGCTACAAAACTTAGATGAAAACGATTGGGTATCGATTGTCACTTATGCTGGTTCAGCTGGAGAGGCTTTGCCCCCGACACAAGTCAAAAACCAATCCACCATCATGCAAGCCTTAAACAACTTGCGCGCCGGCGGTTCGACTGCTGGGGGCCAAGGCATCAACTTGGCGTACAGCCTAGCTGAAAAGAACTTTGACAAAAATGCAGTCAATCGGATTATTTTGGCCACCGATGGCGATTTTAATGTTGGTATCAGTGATCCGAGCGCGCTTGAAAATCTGATCAAACAAAAAAGACAGTCAGGTATCTTTTTATCAGTCTTAGGGTTTGGTTCAGGCAACTACAATGACCATATCATGCAAAAACTTGCGCAAAACGGCAATGGCAATGCAGCTTACATTGATAGTCTCAACGAAGCTCAAAAGGTTTTGGTGGATGAAGCCTCCAGCACGCTATTTACCATTGCCAAGGATGTCAAAATTCAAGTTGAATTCAATCCCAAGCGCGTAGCAGAATATAAACTCATTGGTTATGAGACGCGCGCGTTAAAACGGGAAGATTTTAACAATGATGCGGTTGATGCAGGGGACATTGGTAGTGGCCATACGGTAACAGCAATTTATGAAATTACCGAACCTGGCAGCGCAGGGCGCAAATATGATGATGTGCGCTATCTAAACAATGCGCCTGTGGTCAAAGAAAGCGAAAACAATCACGCTGATGAGTACGCGTTTTTAAAAATGCGCTACAAACTTCCCAAACAAGATCAAAGCAAATTGATCACCACACCGATCACAGAAACAAACTATACGTCTTCGACCAATACAGACATCAAGTTTGCGGCGGCGGTCGCAGGTTTTGCGTTGAAGCTAAAAAACAGTCAAGACCTGCAAAACTATAGTTATGATCAACTTCTGCAACTTGCTACACAAGGCAAAGGCAAAGATGGATATGGCTATCGCGCTGACTTGATCAAGTTGATCCGCCTGGTACAAAGTATCTCAAATTCATCGATTGAATAAAAAAACGCGAACATAAACTTTTGGTGCCAGGGGTGCCAGGGGTGCCTGGCACCCCTGGCACCAAATTTCTGGGGTTGTGTGATTTTAGTAAGAAATATAAAAATATAACAAAGGGTTATGGATACTGTCTGACGCTTTTGCTTGGTTGATTTTTAATAAAGTTTGTTTGCAACCTTACGTTGCAGTTGACCAAAGCAGGTCCGCATAGGTTTTTTGTCTGCTTTGGACGGGCAGTTTTGATATCACCAAATGATGTTTGGCGCGGGTACAGGCGACATACAGAAGTCGACGTTTCTCCTCTAAAAGGGCCTTTTTCTCTGTTTCTTTGATCGCTGCAAAATGGGGAGTTGTTAACCAATCGGAAAAAGGAGGAAAACTGATTTCGGTTGCACCAGTTGCTGGATTTGTATAGTAAGACTGTCCTTTAAACGCTTGCGTATAAAGACCGGCAAGTACGACAATCGGAAACTCTAACCCCTTGGATTGATGCATGGTCATCATACGGATGGTTTGATCATTGCCATGGCTGGGGACAAAATGTTCAGCAAAACGATCTTGTAAAAATTGTAACAGGGGCAGCGATGATAAGCCGCCGGCTTCATAAAGAAAAATTTCTTGTAGCGTCCATTGTAAGATGCTGATTTCTTCAGACGTAAGATCGTTTGTTAGTGCAGATGCAAAAGCTTGCATACCGAAATAAATCGATTGCTGAAATTTTTCAGTTAGTGTGTTGATGGTATGTCTCAAGTTCGCATCATCTATATCATGCAGCGTAGGTTCTGGCTTCGATAGAAAGATCTGCATTTCTTGCAGCGTATGAAAGAAAAAAGGCGTACGTAAAAGACTCTGTAAATGGTACGGCGTAGCCGGGTCTTCAAAATATTGTAAAACCGTCAACAGAGAAACAAAAAATGGATGCAGGTGATGGCTTTTGCGTTGTTTGAGAACGGGAAAATCTTGGCCAATTTCGCGTTCATAGATATCGACATGACTGAAAGTGGGAAAGAGCAATACACAATCTTTGGGTGTAAACACGGTTTGATTGGCAAAGAACTCTTGCAAAAACGTTCGGATCAATTTGGCGTCGGTTTGCCGCGCATCTTCTAGGGACGATTTGTCGGAAAAATTTTGATCGGTCAAAATATCAACGGGAAATTGCTGATCGGTTGGTTTGGCAGTTAAAGGAGAAAAATGGGTCATATCCGTAAAGTGATCGTTGACAAAATCAATCACAGGTGGGTCACTGCGAAAATTTTGTACAATGTTGTAGGTCTGTCCTTGCTGCTGCTGGATCATTGCTTGCGCTTGTAAAAATGTTTCAATCGAAGCATCACGGAAACGATAGATCGATTGCTGAGGATCACCCACAACTGTAAGTTTTGCATCAATGTCTATATCCTGCCAGTTTGCACGGTCAGGATAGTTTTTGGCAATCAAGCGCATGACAATTTCGGTTTGAAGTGGATCGGTATCCTGAAACTCATCAACAAAAATATAGTCGATTTGGCTTGTGATTTCTTGCCATGTTTTTGGGTCCTGCAAGAGGTAACGGACATAAGTTAACAAATCATCAGGCTCAACAATTTGTAAGTCCTTTTTGTAGGCCAAGTAACGATCTTGCAATTTTGTATATAAAAAAGAAAGATCACCAAGAATATCGTGCGATAGGACCGAGCGTAGGTTTTCAATGGCCATAAGAAAATCAGAAAATTGCGCGCGAACGGCTTGAAGCATTTCTTTGTTGCCCCAATTTTTTTGATTGCCCAGACGACTGACCGCAGGAATTTTTTCATTCATGATACTTGACCATGTCAGTGGCTTAGTGGGGTCAAATGCTTGAGCTTGTTTGATCCAGAACTGTATGCGAAGCAATAAAGCGTCTTCGGGATGCAGGCAATGAATCAATTGTGCGTCCAACGTATCAAGCATTGTCGTCAGTGCTGGTGTGGGGATATTTTTTGGTGGCAACGTAAAATGAAGATTTTTATAAAAAAGATCCAGCATCCATTGATAAATATGATGAAAAGAAAACCAGCCTAATAATTTCCAAATGGTTAAGGACGGATGCTGAGCATAGAGGCGGGGCATGCTATCTGCCAAGCAGTCTTGTAGACGTTGATACATATATTCGTGCTCAACCTGAAAACCTGGCAAATAACCAAATTGATATGCATAGTTTTGCACAATACGGTTGCAAAAACCATGAATGGTCGCAATCGGCAGGGATGATAACTGTATAGGAGGTCGATCGGGAAATTGTGTTTGAAATTTTTGGGCAATTCGCAGTTTGAGTTCATCGGCAGATTGATTGGTAAAAGTGATGGCAACTATTTTTTCAGGATCAAAGCCCTTTTCAATCAAATGAACATATTTATCAACAATCAGGGTGGTTTTGCCTGAACCCGCTCCTGCAATGATCAATTGATTATTTTGATCAAGAATAATTTTCTCGCGGATGGGTTGATCAGATGGAACAAACATCACAGCGTTTTCCTATTGTTTGGCGCATTTTTTGAAACTTTATTTTGCAAACTTTCTTGCAAGTAGGGTCCACAAAGATCGACATAATCGCAATATCGACAGTGATCATTTTGCACGCCTGGATTGGGTTTGAAACGGTTGCTTTGCAGTGGTTGTAAAAGCTCATTGATCAACTCGCCCAGTGCTACCTTTTCTTTGCTATACGTTGCATGGTCGATGTGGGCTTTGCTTTGAACAGTGGTAGAGGATATTTGATGAATTTCTGCTTCGATATCTTGGTCTGGAAACTGTGACGCCATGTAGTGTTGGTACATCGGCATTTGAATAAATTTTCCGCCTTCAAACAAATCTGTCTTTTTTTTCACGACGTTTCCGGTTTTATAGTCAATCAAACGCATACGGTTGTTGTTTTTGTCGATCCGATCAATTTGGCCAGACCAGGTGATGCGCATATCCATCTCTGCAATAAACTCGGCAAATGCATGTCCTTGATCATGCCAATGATATTCAACAGCATCGACCTTCCAACCTGACGCAATCTCTTGACGTAAATAATTTTGTAAGCTGATAAAATAGGTATGCATTTCTTTTTCCCATATGGCTTGGTAGTTTTGCGCAATATTAGCGCGAAAACGAGAAATGGTAACATGACGATGTTTGGCAAAAGTATGATCAAAGTCAGTACTATGGTTGGGGTCTTGAAAAAAGTACTGTAAAAAATAATGAATCATGATGCCAAAATCTTTTGCATCTTGTTTGAACAGGATTGTTTCTTGTTCTTTCCGTGCGGCTTTAAGTATATGTCGAAAATAAAATTGACGGGGACAGCGCGAAAGTTGTGTAAGGGAAGTCGGTGACAAGGTCATTTCTTGGCTGGGTTGTTTTACTTGGGTTTCTTCATCAAACCAGTACGCGCTTTGGCATGCGTCTCGATGCTTTTGCATGCGCGCAGTAAAATTAAAATCTTCACTAGCTGTGGTGGGCAGCAAGTAAGGTAAAGGATCGGCTTGCTCATCAGGGTGAAAAAATAAAAATGGTACTTTTTCTTGCTGGTCAAAAACAAAATAAATAGCTTGGGATTGCTTGGATAAGTGGTCCATCAAACGATGCATATAATAAGTATCAGAGCATAATACGCCTTGTTTATGCATGGTATTTCGTTCTACATGTGACCAAAGTGAGCTCGTCGATAAAGGATGATACCAAAAATCAAAAATATAAACGGCATCAAAGGCAAAATTACACAGTGTTGCAGTGGACCCTAGAATGATGGAAAAACTTTCCCCACAAAATGTATCTGTTGTTTGTACATCGATACCTCGGAAGTGACATTGCTTTTGCATCCAAAGTCGCTGCGCCTTTTCTTCGATCACCAAGCCAACGTGAATATCTTCAGGTAAGGTTGAAAAAAAAGAAAACAAAAAATCTAAGCTCTGCAATGGGTTTTGGTAAAACATTTGATTCAGCGGTTTAAAAAAGAATTTTCCTGGTTTTTCTTCTGGTTTGATCCAAAAAGGATAGGGATGTTGATCCACCAGCCATAAATGGATCGGGGTAGAACTATCACGCATGCCCAATAAAAATATGGACAAAAAAGGCAGATCAAAACTATAGCCAAAAAGATGAAGTGCAGATTGTGGGTCAATATCAAAACAAGGTGGTGACTGGATCACATCATCCAAAATCGATTGTAAAATCTGCTTTTTTGGCAAAGTTACATGGTTTAATCCTTGCGCCTTAAAGCCAATGTCGACCAACAGCTGAAAAACCTCTTGCGCTAGTAAATCTTTACGTGCGACCGGGGCAAACAAAGATGTTTGATCTTTCTGCAAAATTTCTTCGATTTTGATCAGTGTTTTTTCTCTCCACTGCGCGATAGAAGACATGATTTCGGTATGCGAAACATTGCCGATACCATCCAGATACAATTGATCCACCAACGGATGAATCAATTGTGGGTCGGTATGGGAAACCGTTTTTTTAAAAATGGCATAGAGCTGCGCTTGCGCATGTAGATGTAAGATAAGTGCCATCAGGACAATTTTTCAACAAGACGGGCTATCGTATCAAGACAAGTTGGGTCATCGATCATCATTTGCATGATGCCAAGCTGGCCTGCTATGATCCCTTTGCCGTTGGCACTCCATTGTTCGTATTGATGTTCAATGTGTTGCAACAAGCTCAGTAAAAATGCTGGATCTTCATGGTCCAGAAAACAAAGCAAATCTTGCGGCTGCGTAGGAAAGCCATGTTTTTCAACATAGCTCTGCGCCTGTTTTTCAAAAGCAGTACCTTTGAGTGTAGAAAGCTCTTTTAAATCTTTGCCCGCCTGCGGGTCTTTTTTGGGGGTAAAAAGCGCGTCCAATTGCTGTTTGGCCAAATCGGTTGAGCGTTGTGAGGCCTTGTTTTGCGCGCTACGGGTCGATCCAGTGCTAGACCCTCCCCTGTCTTTGCGTTTATCAATCTCAGACCACGAAGGTTTATCATCATCGTACATACATGATTGACTATCAATTAGATCAATCCTATTCAACGGAAATCGTTCTACAAGCGAGAATGGCTACGGCCACAGTGGCAAAATGTTTTTGCTGTAAAGCATAAGACGGTTGACTTCAAAAGTGAACTTGTAGTACTAATCCATGGGATTCATATTTTTTTGACGGAGGTAATAATGAAAAAAATCGTTTGGATGGGTTTTATGGCTATACAGTTTTTGGGTATTTCTGTGCACAATGCCATGGCGCAGGGTATGTATTTTGAAATTATCTCATCAGATGAACAGCCTTTGGTCCACGTTGGAGAAGGAAAACCTATGATTTTATGCCCGGTTAAGCAGACAAAGAAAGATCAGGAAGATGCTCTAGCTGTGCAGCGAGAAACCAAGGAAGGGCAAAAATATCAGCGTTATTTTCCTTGGGTACTTGATGTGACTTGTGCAAGTGGTTATCGGATTCAGGCCGCGTATTATTTTGAAGATGAAAGCATTCGAAGATTTGATGTTGTCAATATGCCTGGCGCAGGCTCTCCGATTTTTTCTTCGGCCAGGCCACTGCAAAAAAAATATATTACAATTTCAAAACCAGGGTCTAAGGAAGTGGTGACTTGGTCCAAAAGTCTTCAAGCTTTGATCGGAAAATATGCGGCATCCATCATTGACCCTTATTTTGCTGTATCGCCGTATGAACTAGAAGAAGGTACAGTTACAACTGCTTGTGACGACGTGGTACAATTGTCATTTTAGTCGTAAGATAAAAGCCAAGACGCCCAATTTAGTACTGCCACGATAGGGCGTACAGCTCTAGATCTTAAAAATCTGGTGGTGGGCGCGGCATCTGTTGACATTTAGCGTTATTTTATGTAGGGTTCGTTTCATTCTATTGGGGGGATATAATGAAATGGTCGATGAAATGGGTAGTATTTGTATTTGCATTGGGCTTGAACATAAACTCAGATGCGATGGCGTACGGATCCGTTCAGGTCAAGTATGATATTGATGGTAGGCAATTTGCTGTTTTTTATCGTGTTCTACAGCATGAAGATCATACACACGCGCTTACGCCAGATTTTCAAAAACAGACTGAAGAATCCTTTGTCCGTCGAGGTGAATCATTTTGTTTCGATCATCAGTGCAGATATGTTGAAGGACAAACCAAAGAGCACCAGCAACAATATGTCTCATTGCAACATTCTTATAGCGGCGGTCAATGGCCCCATCAAGAATCTTTGGTAGAAGATGATGAACCCAGGAACCTTCTACAACAGACCAGCGACGCTTTGGCAAAATTTTTAGACACTTACGCAAAGGTTGTGCAAACAAAAGCTTCCTATATGCTGTGGGACCTGCCACCCGATTTTTTCCAGTTGCATGCGATTTTATTAGATATCAAAATCAATACAGATGCTGGTGAGATTGTATCTTTTCAATATAGCATGCAGGCCGATTCCTCTCTTTTTCCTAAACATGATGTACTGTTTGGATTGCATACACAACGCAGGGAACTTATTGGTGAGGAAGAAATCGACAGTGCCTATACTGGCCAAAAATGGGT